>NZ_VMMT01000055.1:0-27475 GCF_013277355.1 Streptococcus sp. 1343 | reverse complement strand
AACTCCTACCTGCTTTGAAAGACACCTCATGTTATTATCATGGACAATGCTAGTTTTGATCCCAAGAACATTTTGGATGAACTCTGCATCCAAGATAAACACTTTTTCTTACCTCTACCGCCATATTCACCGGATTTGAATCCTATTGAGCAAGCTTGGGCTATCTTGAAAAAGAAAGTAACAGATTTATTAAGGGAAGTCCCAACTATTTTTGAATGTTTGGAACGCTTTTTTAAAACTAAATGACTATATAACTAGTTTTTCGCAATTTTTGAGACAGAAATGTGATTTTTGTGATAAAGTTCTATCATTACAAGTTCATTTGTGGTAATATGGAATAAATCATTTATGTATCCTTTCAGAAATGTGCTGTTTCTCTGAATATAAATGTCTTTTTCTCTTTAACTTAATTTTACAAATTGCTAAAGTCATTTAAGGACAGCTTTTTGAACAGTTGCTAGAAATGTAGAGGTATTGACCATGTATCAAAAGTTACTTAGAAAAATAGCAGAAGAAAAACCAAGTTATAACCAGGAAGAAATCCAGTGGCTACTTGATCATTTGGGAGATCCTTCTCCAGAAATTCGTGATGACCTTGTTTTTACAAGCTTTGCTAGAGGGATTCAGGAAGAGCTATTTACACAGGAACAATTTCATTTCATTGCTGAAGGGATTTCATCTGATGGAGGGTTAGATAAAGATATTGATAAGGTAGGCCTGTCAACCCTTGAACGTTCTTTTAGGGCGCTTATTTATGCAAATCTCTTGTCTGCAGATGCCAACCAGCAATCGATTTTTTATCAGGAATTAAATGCAGGAATTCGTAATGTCCTTTTAAATCAAGGTTTGTATTATCTTTCAAAAGAAAAGGATACAACGGGTTTTTCAAGTCAGTATGGTTGGGTTCATACTTTTGCACATGGAGCCGATTTACTGACAGAGGTGGTTTGTCATCCCAACTTTCCTAAAAACAGAGTTCATGAAGTATTTGATATACTTGGCCAACTATTTAAAAGAGTTTCGATTCGCTTTACAGATGATGAGGATTGGCGTTTAGCAAGAGTGATCTATGAACCTATTTTACAAGGGAAGTTAGCGCAAGAGCAAGTAGCTTCTTGGATAAAAGCTGTTGACTTTCCGATAGAAGAAAGGGAAGATTTTTATAAATTTTCCAACTTCAGATCCTGTCTGTTGGAAGTCTATGTCCAACTTGACCAGAGAAATAGTTTACAAGATGACTTGAAAGAAGCTATTCAATCTTTTCAATATTAGGTATTGCTAGTAGTTCTATGATTTTCAAAAAATTTCCAATCAATTTTCTTGAAACCCTTTCCTACTTTTGATAGACTAGTATCTAGTTTTTGAAAAAAGGAGAAAGAAAATGAAAAAATTTGTTGCTGAGTTAATCGGTACGTTCATGCTTGTATTCGTCGGGACAGGAGCTGTTGTTTTTGGAAATGGTGTTGAAGGTCTTGGTCACCTAGGGATTGCCGTTGCCTTTGGTCTGGCAATCGTAGTTGCAGCCTACTCAATCGGAACTGTTTCAGGTGCTCACTTGAATCCAGCTGTTTCGATTGCTATGTTTGTTAACAAACGTTTGTCATCTTCAGAGCTTGTCAACTACATCCTTGGACAAGTAGTTGGAGCTTTCTTAGCATCTGCTTCTGTCTTCTTCCTCTTGGCTAACTCAGGTATGTCAACTGCTAGTCTTGGTGAAAATGCCTTGGCAAACGGTGTCACTGTCTTTGGTGGTTTCTTGTTTGAAGTCATCGCAACTTTCTTGTTTGTCTTGGTTATCATGACTGTGACTTCAGCAAGCAAGGGAAATGGCGCGATTGCTGGTTTGGTAATCGGTTTGTCCTTGATGGCGATGATTCTTGTCGGATTGAACATTACTGGGCTTTCAGTAAATCCAGCTCGTAGCTTGGCACCAGCTGTTTTGGTAGGTGGCGCAGCCCTTCAACAAGTTTGGATTTTCATCCTTGCACCAATCGTTGGTGGGGTTCTTGCAGCCCTCGTTGCAAAAAACTTCCTTGGAACAGAAGAATAATTGAAAAACAAAAAGCCTTGCTCCTCATCTAGAGGAACAGGGCTTTTTCGTATGATACTCTTCGAAAATCTCTTCAAACCACGTCAGCTTCCATCTGCAACCTCAAAGCAGTGATTTGAGCAACTTGCGGCTAGCTTCCTAGTTTGATTTTTGATTTTCATTGAGTATGAGTTTAACGATTGTCAATTTTCTCTGGATAAAGGTCGTGTTGGAAGAGGCGTTGTTCTGCCAAGCCTTCATACTTAGTTCCAGGCTTACCGTAGTTGTAGTAGGGGTCGATTGAAATGCCACCGCGCGGAGTGAATTTTCCCCAGACTTCTAAATAGCGAGGGTCTAGCAAGTTGACCAAGTCTTTCCCGATGGTGTTGATACAGTTTTCGTGAAAATCTCCGTGATTTCGGTAGCTAAAGAGGTAGAGTTTGAGGGATTTTGACTCAACACAGAGCTTGTCAGGGATGTAGGAAATATAAATGGTCGCAAAGTCTGGTTGAGCAGTGATCGGGCAAAGTGAGGTAAATTCAGGACAGTTAAATTTGATAAAATAGTCATTTTCCACATGACGATTGTCAAAGGATTCGAGGACTTCTGGTTGATATTCGAAAATGTAGTTGGTTTCTTTGTTGCCTAGTAGGCTTAGGTTTTTCATTTCTTCTTGTTGTGACATGATTTTTTCTTTCTAATCTTAAACACCACGTTGATTATCGTAGAGGAGGGTATGCAGTTGAGGGAGGACGCGGACATTGCCCCAGCTGTCGTCAGCAGCGACACGTTCCCAGAGTTCTTTGAGGCGGTCCAGTTGGTCTTGGACAATATTACCCGTAGCCTTGGGCTCAGGATTTCCTGCTGATAAGAAGAGAACATCTGGTTGGTAGCGTTCTTGAATCCCTTTGGCAAAGGCCAAATCGGCATCATCAAAGACAGGGATTTTAAAGGTGACCCTGTCTGGATCAAGTTGGGAAACGATAAAGTCCAAGGTCTCAAAGTTGACTTCCATCTTGGATGAAGGAGGTTTGGGACTGAGAGTAACCTGGTCGATGTCTTTTAACCAATTTTGCCAGCGAGAGCCTTGAGTTTCAACAGCCAGAGTAACACCACGTTCCTTGAGTTTGGTGACCAATTCGGCCATGTTGGCTGCTAGGATAGCAGGATTTCCCCCAGATAGGGTTACATAGTCGTAGCTCCCCAATTTATCCAAGGCAGCAATGACCTCGTCAGCTGTCATACGAGTTGGCTTTTCAGAGCCATCCCAAGTAAAGGCAGAATCGCACCAGTCGCAGTGGTAGTCGCAACCAGCAGTGCGGACAAACATGGTTTTCTGCCCGATTGCACGGCCTTCGCCTTGAAAGGTTGGGCCAAAAATTTCTAGAACTGGTAGTTTGAGGACACGTTCCCTAGTCATCTAACCACTCCCGTCTAAACTCTGCAAAGGCAGTCGGAGTCTCATAGAGACGAACGTATTCCAAACGGAGACCGCGCTCGTTTGGCAACTCTTGATTCATGGTTTGGAAAATCCAGTAAACCATATTTTCAGCAGTCGTGTTCATATAGGGAAGAGTTTCATTGAGATAGCGATGATCCAAGTGGGGCTCTAAGTAGTTCTTGTAGGTCGCTTTGATGTCTCCGAAATCGTAGGTCATACCACGTTCATCTAAAAATCCACTGACAGCAATCTGCAGATGATAGGTGTGGCCGTGCAGGGATTTGCATTTTCCCTCATAGTGAAAGAGGTGGTGAGCAGCATCAAAGGTAAATTCTTTGGAGACTAGAGTCCGATAAGGATTGTAGACAAGAGACTCCCCAGTTTCCTGTTTGATTTCTTTGGGTGCAAAAAACATTAGGCTTCTCCTTTCTGTGAGAGATAAACATCTAACCCATGTTGACGTAGGTGGCAGGCGGGGCAATCTTCACAGCCGCTCCCGATAATTCCGTTGTAGCAGGTTAAGGTCTTTGCACGAACATAGTCAAAGGCACCGAGTTGGTCGGCTAGCTCCCAAGTTTCAGCCTTGTCTAGCCACATAAGAGGTGTTTGGATAACGAAGTCGTAATCCATGGCAAGGTTGAGGGTAACATTAAGGGATTTGACAAAGACATCTCGACAATCGGGGTAGCCTGAGAAGTCTGTCTCGCAGACACCTGTCACGATATCTTTAATGCCTCGTTGCTTGGCAAGGACTGCCGCAAAGGATAGAAAGAGGTGGTTTCGACCGTCAACGAAGGTATTGGGAACTTCTCCCTCTTTTTGCTCAATCTCCATATCAGAGGTCAGCGCATTTTCAGTGATTTGCCCCAGCAGAGACATATCTAGGATGTGATGACGAATGCCCTGTTCCGTAGCGATTTCTCTGGCAACTTGAATTTCGAGATGGTGGCGTTGGCCATAGGCAAAGGTAACGGCTTCGACCGTTTCATAGTGTTCTTTAGCCCAGAAAAGGCAGGTTGTGGAATCTTGACCGCCACTAAAGACGACCAAGGCTGATTGACGTTTCATAGTACTCCTTCCAAAATGGGAAATGTTCAGAGCACGCAAAAAGCTCCCTTGAGGGAGCTAAAAAATACCAAGTCAAGGTTTTTTTTAGCGATGGCATGTCCCAAACATCGTAATATTCTACTTACAGTCTAGCATATTTTTTGAAAAATGGCAAAGGGCAAGAAAAAAGAGACCAAAGAAAGTACTTGGTTTAGCTCAATTCAGCAACGATGGCCTTGATTTGTTCTGCTGTGTGAACACCAGCAACTTGTTTGACAACTTGGCCGTCTTTTTTGAAGAGAAGAGTTGGAATAGACATGATTCCAAAAGCACGAGCTGTGTTTGGATTTTCATCAACGTCCATTTTAACGATTTTCAAGACATCTTCTGAAAGTTCTTCAGACAATTTGTCCAAGATTGGACCTTGCATACGACATGGACCACACCAAGTTGCCCAGAAGTCTACTAAGACCAAACCGTCTTTTGTTTCTTGTTCGAATGTTGCATCTGTAATTGCTTTTGCCATTGTATTTCTCCTTTTTTAGTTATATTGGCTTAAATCTTGTTTCTTGAGATAGAAGAAGATATCTCCATAAGTCCCATGGTAGTCCAAATCATGATCCTTATAAGTCAATTTTTGGACAGGGTAGTAGTCTGCGACGCCGATAATGCAAGCTTGTTGCGAACGATCAAAATCTTCATAGGATTCGAAAGTCACAGTTCTTTCGTTCTTACTGGCGTCTAGATAAGTAATTTCAATCATATAAAACTCCTTTGTTTAATCTTGACTTTATTTTACTCCTTGTAAAAGAGAATGTCAATAAAAATGATTGCGCACGCAACTTTTTTCTAAAATCATCTTAAATCAAGAAATCCAAACCTGCTTCCAAGCTTTCTTCGACAGCCTTTTGTAGCGAGGCCAGTGTCTTTTGCCCATCATTTGTCAGGCAGATAAAACTAGAGCGTCTATCTTGATGGCAGCACATGCGACTGAGTAGACCGCAATTTTTAGCTTCCAAGCGAGCCACCATCCTAGAAACTGCGCTCGGGCTCAGATGAAGCTTATCTGGCAGGTCAATCTGGCGTAGAGATTTTTCTTGGGCCAAGTCCAGATAGTAGAGCAGGTAGAACTCTTTCAAGGTCAGACTTTGCTCGCTCTGTTGGGCAATGGTCTCTTCCAGGAGACTTTCAATTTCTTTCTGACGCCGATTGAAGTCAAACCATTTTTCCAAATAGGTCATAGTGTCTCCTTTCTTTTTAGAGTCATAAATAGAAGAAAGTCCATTAACGGGCAGTCTCTGCGTCACAAGATGATTGCGCATGCAATAATTATACTACTTTTCAAGAATGCTGGCAAGTTCTGTTTTTTAGTGGTTTTCTTTTTTACTGTCCATATTTTTGTAAAAATCAACTTTTACTTGGATGAAGGTTTTGGCTTCACGTAGGAGTTGAAGAAGGGTAGCGCGGGTTTCAAATTCTTCTCTTGTCTTGGGCAGACTGCGGTTTCGGAAGACTTCCAGATAGCGTTCGATTTCATCTAGCAAATCAGAAGCAGGATTGGTCTGGCTCAGTTGACCTGCAATTTTTGAAAAGAGTTGAGCCAAAATCAGGCTCTCACTGGCAGCTAGGTGACAGGTATTGATTTGCTGGGCCATATTTCGCAGGATACGACTTTGTAGCTGTCTCATCTCAAAGTAGTGAATATGGTAATCAGTCTGGTGAAAGAGGTGGTCTGAGTGATCCAAATAGACCAGTCTGAGGGCTTCTTCCAAAAGGGTGTCCAATTCTTCCACCAGCTGTGCTCGGTTGCGTCCATCCCCTCTGGATAAATAATATTTGAAGCGCAGGAGGATGTCTTTTAACTTTTCTTCTACCAATGTGTGGTAGTGATGAATTTCCTCTTCTCGTGAAGGCATGTAGAGATTGACCAGTAAAGCAAATCCTGTACCGATAGCAAAGAGAAAGAATTCATTGACTAGAAGGTCTGGAGAGGTTGACTCTTGTACCAAGAGATGGCTAACCAAAACAGTGCTTGGTGTGATGCCAATTTCCCAGCCCATCTTGTAAGCTAGAGGCACATAGAAGGCAAGATAGAGACCAAGGCTCCAGATATGAAATCCGCTCAAGTGAAAAGCTAGAACACCGATAGCCAGAGCTAGGAGCATGGAAAAGAGGCGATTGCGAGCCAGTTTTAAAGTACTTCTACGCGTATCAAATAGGCTCAAGAGAGCGATAATTCCAGCCGAAATTGCTGAGGAAAGATTGAGAAAATAAGCAAGCAGGCAGGCAAGACAGGTAGCTAAGATGAGCTTGGTCGTACGTTGGCTAATAGACATAAGAATTTCCTGATAATACTCAATGAAAATCAAAGAGCAAACTAGGAAGCTAGCCGTAGGCAGTACTTGAGTACGGCAAGGCGAAGCTGACGTAGTTTGAATTTGATTTTCGAAGAGTATAAGTTAGAATAAAAGAGCAAAAGACAAAACCTGAGCAGGCTTGCCTTTATGAGTTATTTTTTACGGGCTGCTGCGTATTCGGCAACGGCAGTAAAGAGGACGTCTGTAGAAGAGTTAAGGGCTGTTTCACATGAGTCTTGGATGACCCCAATCACAAATCCAACCCCAACAACTTGCATGGCAATATCGTTAGAAATACCGAAAAGGCTACAAGCAACTGGGATAAGAAGGAGGGAACCTCCCGCAATACCAGAAGCACCGCAGGCTGAGATAGCTGCTACCACACTGAGGACAAAGGCTGTGGCAAAGTCAACAGGGATTCCAAGAGTGTTTACCGCAGCAAGGGTCAAAACGTTAATGGTAATCGCTGCTCCAGCCATGTTGATAGTAGAGCCAAGTGGGATAGAAACAGAATAGGTATCTGGGTTGAGTCCAAGGTCATGGCAGAGTTTCATGTTGACAGGAATGTTAGCCGCAGAACTACGAGTGAAGAAGGCTGTCACACCGCTGACACGGAGGCAGTTCCAAACTAGAGGGTAAGGGTTGCGTCTCATAAAGAAGAAGGCAATCAAAGGGTTGACCACAAGGGCAACAAAAAGCATAGTCGTTACTAATAGAACCAATAAAATACCGTAGTTGGCAAGGCTTCCGATTCCCTTGTCAGAAATGGTTTTAAAAACAAGACCAAGGATTCCAAATGGAGCCAGATTGATGATCCATTCGACAATTTTAGAAGTCACGTCAGCGATAGTTTTTAGTAATTCTTTACTATTTTTGCTGGCCTCTCTCATAGCAATTCCAAAAATGACTGCCCAAGATAAGATTCCAATATAGTTAGCAGTAAGCAGGGCGTTGACTGGATTGTCAACCAGTTTGAGCAAGAGGTTGCTGAGGACCTGTCCAATCCCATCTGGTGGAGCAATATCGGTATTAGCACTATTTAGGGTGATTTCAATAGGGACGATGAAACTTGCTAGTACAGCTACAAGAGCAGCGGCAAAAGTTCCTAGGATATACAAGAAAACAACAGTTTTCATATTGCTATCTTGTCCCTTTTGATGTTGGGAAAGGGCATTAGCAACGAGAGCAAAGACTAGGATAGGAGCAACAGCTTTTAGACCTCCAACGAATAAATCCCCGAGTAGCCCAATTCCTGAGAGATTAGGAAGGGTCAGTCCTAGAATTCCCCCACAAAGCATACCAATCAAGATACGCTTGACAAGGCTTGCCTTGTTCCAAGCATGAATGATTCTTTTCATAATAATCTCCTTTCTGTGTAGTGATTATGATTATAGTATAAACGATAGACAAAATCAAGAATTTTCTGTCTATTTTTTGAATATTTATGGATAATGAGACTGATGAAAATATGGTATAATGAAATAAAGGAGTTTTATATGCAAAAATTTATTCAAGCTTATATTGAAAAGCTAGATGTGACAACCATTATCGAAAATATTCTAACCAAGGTCATTTCTCTTTTACTGCTTTTGATTGTATTTTATATTGCTAAAAAAATGCTTCATACCATGGTGCAGAGAATTGCCAAACCTTCTCTAAAAATGTCTCATCATGATGTCGGGCGCCAGAAAACCATCTCACGTTTGTTAGAAAATGTGTTTAATTATACGTCATATTTCTTTTTACTCTACTGTATTTTATCGATTTTAGGCTTACCTGTATCTAGCTTGCTGGCTGGGGCTGGAATCGCTGGGGTGGCGATTGGGATGGGAGCCCAAGGTTTTCTGTCTGATGTCATCAATGGCTTTTTCATCCTTTTTGAACGTCAACTGGATGTGGGAGATGAGGTTGTTCTGACCAATGGCCCCATTACTGTATCGGGCAAGGTCGTCAGCGTGGGAATTCGTACGACCCAGCTTCGTAGCGAGGAGCAAGCCCTTCACTTTGTCCCTAACCGAAATATCACAGTTGTTAGCAATTTCTCACGCACAGACTAGACCTGTTATTTTAAGTAATTTGTGGTACAATAGAGGGAGTTTAATAAGGAGAAAAGATGGTTTTAGAAAAGCAGTTGGGCAATGGTTGTACCTGGATAGACCTAGATCTAGGAAAGTTGAATAAACTAGAAGACCTTTCTGAAATTTACGGTTTGGACAAGGAAACCATTGAATACGCACTGGATAGAAACGAGCGCGCCCACATGGACTACCACCGTGAAAGTGGGACGGTTACCTTTATCTATAATGTCCTAGACGTAAAAAAGGACAAGGCCTACTATGAGACTTTTCCCATGACCTTTATCGTGGAGCATCGTCGCCTGATTACCATTAGTAATACCAAGAACGCCTATGTCATTGAACAGATGACTCGTTATCTGGAGAGCCATGACACGCTTTCGATTTATAAGTTTCTCTTTGCCAGTCTGGAAATCATCAGCAATGCCTACTATCCTGTCATTGAGCAGATGGACAAGAGTAGGGATGAGGTCAATGACCTCTTGCGCCAGCGAACTACCAAGAAAAACCTCTTTGCCCTGTCTGATTTGGAGACTGGTATGGTTTATCTGACGGCAGCTGCCAAACAAAATCGGATTTTGTTAGAGCATATTCAAGGTCATGCCTTGTATCGTAGTTTTGATGAGATTGAGAGAGAACAGTTTGATGATGCCATGATTGAGGCTCATCAGCTGGTATCCATGACAGACCTAATCTCTCAGATTTTACAGCAACTTTCAGCCTCTTACAACAATATTCTAAACAATAATCTGAATGATAATTTGACAACCTTGACTATCATTTCAGTCTTGCTAGCGGTTTTGGTAGTCGTGACAGGCTTTTTCGGAATGAATGTTCCACTACCTTTAACAGATGAGCCCCATGCTTGGCTCTACATCAGTTTGGCTAGTATAGGTTTGTGGATTGTTTTATCCTTGTTACTAAGGAAAATTGCGAAAAAAAGTTAAGAAAAGGAGCCAAAATGGCGATTGAAAATTATATGCCAGATTTTGCTGTGGAAGCAGTTTATGATCTGACAGTCCCAAGCCTGCAGGAGCAGGGAATCAAGGCTGTTTTGGTCGATTTGGACAATACCCTCATTGCTTGGAATAATCCTGACGGAACACCAGAGATGAAGCAATGGCTACATGACCTTCGGGACGCGGGCATTCGCATTATCGTGGTCTCAAATAACACCAAAAAACGAGTTCAACGCGCAGTTGAGAAATTTGGGATTGACTACGTTTATTGGGCTCTGAAGCCCTTCACATTTGGAATTGACCGTGCCATGAAGGAATTTCACTATGAGAAAAGTGAAGTGGTCATGGTTGGCGACCAGCTCATGACAGATATTCGAGCAGCCCACCGTGCTGGCATTCGCTCGATTTTAGTCAAACCCTTGGTCCAACATGACTCGATCAAAACGCAGATTAACCGAGCTCGTGAGCGCCGTGTCATGCGAAAAATCACTGAAAAGTACGGACCGATTACATATAAAAAAGGAATTTAACTATGGAAGAAATTCTCTGTATTGGTTGTGGAGCAACCATTCAGACGACAGATAAGGCTGGTCTTGGTTTTACCCCCCAGTCGGCACTTGAAAAAGGTTTGGAGACTGGTGAAGTCTATTGCCAACGCTGTTTCCGTCTCCGTCATTACAATGAAATCACGGATGTCCAGTTGACAGACGATGATTTCCTCAAGCTCTTGCACGAGGTGGGAGACAGCGATGCCTTAGTGGTCAATGTCATTGATATCTTTGATTTTAATGGCTCTGTCATCCCAGGCTTGCCACGCTTTGTATCGGGCAATGATGTCCTCTTGGTTGGAAATAAAAAAGATATCCTACCTAAGTCAGTTAAACCGGGCAAGATTAGCCAGTGGCTCATGGAACGTGCCCACGAAGAAGGACTTCGTCCAGTTGATGTCGTCCTAACTTCAGCCCAAAACAAACATGCCATTAAGGAAGTCATTGACAAGATTGAACACTACCGTAAAGGCCGCGATGTCTATGTGGTCGGTGTAACCAACGCTGGAAAATCAACTTTAATCAATGCCATTATCCAAGAAATCACGGGTGACCAGAATGTCATCACGACGTCACGCTTCCCAGGGACAACCTTGGATAAAATCGAGATTCCGCTTGACGACGGATCTTATATCTACGATACACCGGGGATTATCCATCGTTACCAGATGGCCCACTACTTGACGGCCAAAAACCTCAAGTATGTCAGCCCCAAAAAGGAAATCAAACCTAAAACCTATCAGCTAAATCCTGAACAAACTCTGTTTCTAGGTGGTCTCGGACGATTTGATTTCATTGCGGGTGAAAAGCAAGGTTTCACAGCCTTCTTTGACAATGAACTCAAATTGCATCGTACTAAGCTTGAAGGCGCTAGTGCATTTTACGACAAGCACGTCGGAACCCTTCTCACGCCTCCAAACAGTAAGGAAAAAGAAGATTTTCCAAAACTGATTGAGCATGTATTTACAATCAAGGATAAGACAGACCTAGTCATCTCAGGCCTAGGTTGGATTCGTGTAACAGGCACTGTCAAAGTCGCCGTCTGGGCACCAGAAGGCGTCGCCGTCGTCATACGAAAAGCAATTATTTAAAACAAAATCGCTGAGCGAACAAAGTGAGCTCATATAGCGATAGTTATTGCCGTGGTGTGATTGCCAATCTGTAGATTGGCAAGGGGCACAATTGAGACCAAGGCTCAATTGTGAGGTCAGGAAATCCATTTTTCAAAGATGAAATCTTTGGAAAATTAGTTCCGACCGTCCCTCACCACCTAAAATAACTATCAAAAAACAAGGAAGAAAATTATGTCATTAACATCAAAACAACGTGCCTTCCTCAACAGCCAGGCACACATCCTCAAACCTATCATCCAAATCGGGAAAAATGGACTGAACGACCAAATCAAAACCAGCGTCCGTCAAGCTCTTGATGCGCGTGAATTAATCAAGGTTACTCTCTTACAAAACACAGATGAAAACATCCACGAAGTAGCTGAAATTTTGGAAGAAGAAATCGGTGTGGATACAGTCCAAAAAATAGGACGCATCTTGATTTTGTTTAAACAATCCAGCAAGAAAGAAAATCGCAAGATTTCTAAGAAAGTCAAAGAAATCTAAGACCGAAACTCCAAATAACTGTTTTTATAGAGAAATAAAGGGGACTAGCCTATGACAATCGAACTATTGACTCCCTTTACCAAGGTAGAGTTGGAGCCAGAAATCAAGGAGAAAAAACGCAAACAAGTTGGGATTTTAGGGGGGAATTTTAACCCTGTTCACAATGCCCATCTTATTGTTGCGGATCAAGTACGGCAACAGTTGGGACTGGATCAAGTTCTGCTCATGCCTGAATACCAACCTCCTCACGTTGATAAAAAGGAAACCATCCCTGAACACCATCGTCTCAAGATGCTTGAGTTGGCAATTGAGGGGATTGACGGCCTAGTCATTGAAACTATTGAGTTGGAGCGCAAGGGTATTTCCTACACTTACGACACCATGAAGATTTTGACAGAGAAGAATCCAGATACGGATTATTACTTTATCATCGGTGCCGACATGGTTGACTATCTGCCTAAGTGGTACCGAATTGATGAACTGGTTGACATGGTTCAGTTTGTGGGGGTTCAGCGTCCACGCTACAAGGCAGGGACTTCCTATCCAGTTATCTGGGTGGACGTACCGCTCATGGATATCTCGTCCAGCATGGTGCGGGACTTCATTGCCCAAGGACGGAAACCCAACTTTCTCCTACCTAAGCCTGTGCTAGACTATATCGAGAAGGAGGGGCTCTACTGATGGCCTATCAAGACTATATCAACTGCTCCCGTGAGGCTTTGTTGGAAAAAATGGCAGAGCTTCTACCCGAAAAACGCTTAACCCATTGCTTGGGTGTGGAGCGTGCAGCCATAGAACTGGCTCAGCGATTTGGAGTTGATACCGAGAAAGCAGGTCTTGCAGGTCTTCTCCATGATTATGCTAAGAAGCTGTCAGATCAGGAATTTCTTGAATTAATTGACCGTTATCAGCTAGACTCTGATCTCAAAAACTGGGGCAATAATGTCTGGCATGGAATGGTTGGCATTTACAAAATTCAGGAAGATTTGAATTTGCATGATCCAGAAATCCTACGAGCTATTGAAATCCATACAGTCGGGGCTAGTCAGATGACAGACTTAGATAAGGTCATCTACGTCGCAGACTATATCGAGCATAATCGTGCCTTTCCTGGAGTGGATGTAGCGCGTGAGATTGCAACTCTATCGCTCAATAAGGCGGTGGCCTACGAAACAGCTCGTACCGTGGAGTATCTAGCTCATCAGGGATTTCCCATTTATCCCCAAACCCTTGAAACCTATAACGCCTTTGTGCACTATTTGAAAGAGGACTAAATGAACGAAAAAGAATTACTAGAACTAGTCGTGAAAGCGGCTGATGAGAAACGTGCGGAGGATATCCTCGCACTTGACGTACAAGAATTGACTAGCGTGACTGATTACTTTGTTATTACTAGTTCAATGAATAGCCGTCAGTTGGATGCTATCGCTGACAATATCCGTGAAAAAGTAGCGGAAGCTGGTTTTAAAGGCAGCCATATCGAAGGCGATGCAGCTGGAGGATGGGTCTTGCTAGACCTTGGTGGTGTCGTTGTGCATATCTTCTCAGAAGAAATGCGTGCCCACTATAACTTAGAAAAACTATGGCATGAGGCGAATTCAGTAGATATTTCAGAAGCTCTTGCTTAGAAGATGAACTCAGTTGTATTCAACTGGGTTTTATTTGCTTATTTTTAAAAGGAATGTGATAGAAAGGTATAGGGCAAGTGGTGTTTGCCATGGAAGCTCTTGGTATCATGATTATGGCAACTTATGAAACCTTTGCGGCGGTCTATGATGCAGTCATGGACGATAGTTTATACGACAAATGGACGGATTTTTCTCTGCGTCATTTGCCAAAAACTAAGGAGAGAAAGAAACTCTTGGAATTGGCCTGTGGGACAGGTATCCAGTCTGTTCGCTTTTCTCATGCTGGTTTTGATGTGACTGGCCTGGACTTGAGTGCTGATATGTTGAAAATTGCCGAGAAGAGAGCTTCTTCAGCCAAACAAAAGATTGATTTTATTGAAGGCAATATGCTGGATTTGTCCAAGGCAGGTCAATATGATTTTGTCACTTGTTATTCGGACTCAATCTGCTACATGCAGGATGAAGTGGAAGTAGGGGATGTTTTTAAGGAAATTTATAATGCTCTCAACGAAGATGGTATTTTTATCTTTGATGTGCATTCAACCTACCAGACAGACGAAGTTTTTCCAGGCTATTCTTATCATGAAAATGCGGAAGAGTTCGCCATGCTCTGGGATACCTACGAGGACGCGGCAC
Organism: Streptococcus sp. 1343; assembly: GCF_013277355.1. Lineage (NCBI taxonomy): Bacteria > Bacillati > Bacillota > Bacilli > Lactobacillales > Streptococcaceae > Streptococcus > Streptococcus sp. 1343. The sequence continues at coordinate 13,139 of NZ_VMMT01000055.1, read as the reverse complement.
CTCACTCCATCGTGCATGAGTTGACCTTTTTTATCAAGGAGGCAGACGGTTCCTTTAGTCGCCACGATGAAGTGCATGAGGAGCGGACTTATGAGGTTCTGACCTATGATATTTTGCTGGAACAGGCTGGTTTCAAGTCCTTCAAACTCTATGCGGACTTTGAGGACAAGGAGCCAACAGAAACTAGCACCCGTTGGTTTTTTGTCGCGCAGAAGTAGGAGATTACTATGATCATCACAGGTATTATCGCGGAGTTCAATCCTTTTCATAATGGCCATAAATACCTGCTGGATCAGGCAGAGGGATTGAAAATCGTTGCTATGTCTGGGAATTTCATGCAGAGAGGCGAGCCTGCTATTGTGGATAAGTGGACAAGGGCCCAGATGGCGCTGGAAAATGGAGCGGATCTGGTAGTGGAATTGCCCTTTTTAGTCAGTGTTCAGGCTGCTGATTTCTTTGGTCAAGGAGCTGTGGATATCTTGGCTCGCTTGGGCATTGATAGCCTAGTTTTTGGGACAGAGGAAGTTCGAGATTATCAAAAAATCGCTGACTTATACACAGACCAGGGGGATGAGATGGAGAAATTTGTGGAAAATCTGCCTGATTCTCTTTCCTATCCACAGAAAACCCAAGTCATGTGGAAGGAATTTGCAGGTCTTGATTTTTCAGGCAATACACCCAATCATGTTCTTGCTCTGGCCTATGCCAAGGCGGTTGCAGGACGCAACATCAAACTCCATCCGATTCAGCGTCAGGGGGCTGGTTACCATTCTGTGGACAAGGATGTGGACTTTGCTTCGGCGACAGCTCTTCGTCAGCACCAGAGAGATACAGATTTCTTAAAACGCTTTATGCCTTCTGTTTCCCTCTTTGAGCAGACTAGTAAGGTGAGCTGGGATGACTATTTTCCCTTGCTCCATTATCAAATCTTGTCAAATCCCGACCTAACCACTATCTATCAGGTAAATCAAGAAATGGCTGTGCGTATTAATGAAGCTATTAAAACAGCACAGTCTGTAGAAGAATTAGTCGAGGCGGTTGCCACCAAACGTTACACTAAGGCGCGTGTCAGACGCCTCTTGACCTATATTTTGGTGCAAGCTAGAGAAAGTGATTTGCCAGAAGCCATTCATGTTCTTGGTTTTACCGAAAAAGGCAGACAACATCTCAAGTCTCTGAAAGGGCAGGTCGATCTAGTCAGCCGAATTGGCAAAGAACCTTGGGATGCTATGACCCAAAAGGTAGACCAGATTTACCAACTGGGAAATCCCAGTATAGCAGAGCAGAATTTTGGAAGAGTGCCGATTAGAATAGAAACAAACTAAGTCTACTGAAAGGTGGACTTTTTGAGATTTTTTACGAATAAATAGATAGAAAAGAAAATCTTGTACAAGTTCCTGACAAATTCTTTCTTTTCGTGTATAATAGTGGAAAAGAGGTAAAACGAGGTATGGTTATGGAAGCAGTTCTTTACTCAACATTCCGAAATCATTTAAAAGACTACATGAAGAAGGTCAATGATGAATTTGAGCCTTTGACGGTGATCAATAAAAATCCAGACGAGGACATTGTAGTTCTTTCAAGGAGCGAATGGGACAGTATTCAGGAAACTTTGAGAATCGCTCAAAATAAGGAGTTATCAGACAAGGTTTTGCGAGGAATGGCTCAAGTCCGTGCTGGAAGCACTCAAGTCCGTGCTGGAAGCACTCAAGTCCATGTTATTGAGGAGTGAGGAATGCTGCTCAAGTTTACAGAAGATGCCTGGGCAGATTATTGCTACTGGCAAACTCAGGACAAGAAAACGTTAAAAAGAATCAATAAACTAATCAAGGATATTCAACGTGATCCCTTTACAGGAATAGGTAAGCCAGAACCACTCAAGTATGACTACCAAGGAGCCTGGTCACGTCGTATCGACGCAGAAAATCGCTTGATTTATATGATGGATGGAGATAGCGTGGCTTTCTTGTCCTTTAAAGATCATTACTAAGTCTACTGAAAGGTAGGCTTTTTATTTTTTAAATTTTTATGAGTAAGTTTAAGATAAAGTTTTTTAGAAAATGACAGAATCCCTAATACAAAAGACAAAAACTCAGTAAAGAAAGTTAGTATATGAACTTCGATCTTTACCCTTGAATACGCTTTATAACTCGTATTTTGTGGTATAATGAAGAGAATTGTTAATAATAAAAACAGGGGAAGTAAATGTCTAATTTCAAAGAAAAACTACCACTATTTCAAGCAAATGACATCCAAATTTCTAATGATGTCAATACGGTTTGGTCTATCGCTAACACTCTTAGAGGAGCTTATCGAGCAGATAAGTATCGCGATGTCATCATTCCAATGTTTGTCCTGACTCGTTTAGAAGCTGCCTTGCTGCCAACCAAGGATCAGGTGGTAGCACAATACAAAGCAAATCCCAATACACCTGAGAAAGTGTTGGAGAAACTTTCAGGCTATCGTTACTACAATGTTAGTCCTTTTACGTTGGAAAATCTTCAAAACGATCCAAATGCAATCGAGGAGAATTTTCTAGCCTATCTGGATGGCTATTCCTATCGTGTCAAGGACATCATTGAAAACCTAAAATTTAAAGAGCAAGTCCGTACCCTAGCCCAGAGTGGTCGCCTTTTCACGGTTATTAAAAAGTTCTCTCAAATTGATTTGTCTCCAAGTTCAGTTGACTCTATGCGTATGGGCTACATGTTTGAGGATATCATCCGCCGATTTTCTGAAAATGAGGAAGCGGGGTCTCACTATACCCCTCGTGAGGTTATTGCTCTGATGGTCAATCTCCTCTTGATCGAGGCAGACGAAGAACTTTTTGTTGATAAAAAAGAGTTGAAAATACTAGATATGGCGGCTGGAACTGGGGGGATGCTGGCTACAGCTAAAAGCTATATCCGTCAGTTGAATACAGGAGTCACTGTCCGACTCTTTGGTCAGGAAGTTTTGCCTGAAACCTTTGGGATTGGTCGTGCAGATATGCTAATTCGTCAGGAAGACTCTGACTATTTTGTGAAGGTGGATACCTTAAAAGATCCAGATCCTTTTCCAGATACTAAAATGAGCTTTGTCATCGCTAACCCTCCCTTCGGTCAAGCTTGGGGTGGTAAGGATGCGGATGATGGGGTTGAGGATGCAGTTAAGAAAGATCATCAACTCTTTGACAAAACAGAAGGTCGTCAAGGTCGTTTTGTCGCGACTCCAGGAACTGGAGATGCTCAACTACTCTTCCATCTTCATGCTCTTGCAAAATTAGAAGAAAATGGCCGTGCAGCCATCATTTCAAATGGGTCTCCCCTCTTTTCAGGTGGGACATCATCGGGAGAAAGTCAGATTCGCCGTTATATCCTTGAGAATGATTTGCTAGAAGCTATAGTCGCCCTTCCAGGTCAATTTTTCTATAACACAGGAATTGGGATTTATATCTGGATTTATAATAAAAACAAGTCTCTTGAGCGCCAGAACAAGGTTCAGTTTATTGATGCGGCGGAGGAGTTTGTTCCTCTACGTAAATCTCTAGGTCAAAAACGCCGTGAGTTGTCCCAAGATAACATCCGTCAGATCCTTCGCTGGTACGATGATTTTCAAGAAAATGACCATGTAAAAATCTTTGACAATCAAGAGTTTCTCTATCGAGAGTTTACAGTTATGCAACCTCTGCAACGTCGTGGCCAGATAAGCGAAGAAACAATTGAGAAAGCGAAAAGTGTTCCTTTTCTAGCTAAACTATTTGATGAATACAAGTACCAAGAATTGCTAGAGATGGAACCACGTTCAGCCAAGGATGAGAAAAAATTACAGGACTTTGTAACTGGCAAGACCAAGCAAGAAGCTATCCTGACAGCTCTTGCTAAGGGAAGCTCTGACAAGACCTATCCTAACTTTGAGAACTTTGTCCAAGTCATCAAGGCCTTGCTGGGAGAGTTTAAGCTTACGCCTGCCAATGTCAATGCGCTAGCCTTAGCTATGAGTGAAATGGACAAAACAGCAGAAGTTATCCGAACCAAGAGGAAAGACAAGGCAAATGAGATTGCCGATGGGATTGTCTATGATAAGACAACCAAGGACAGTGAAATCGTTAAGCTGACAGAGGATGTGGAAACCTACTTTGCGCGTGAGGTCTATCCCCATGTACCTGACGCCCACTACTGGTTTGATGAAGAAAAGGGCTATGGAGCTGAGATTCCTTTTACCCGCTATTTCTATCACTACCAAGCACCAGAAAGTGCCGACAAGCTCTTGGCAGAGTTTTATGAACTGGAAGCAGAACTACAGACTCTCTTGGAGGAACTAAAACATGACTAGGATGAAAGAGAGTGGCATTGACTGGATCGGACAGATACCAGAGGAGTGGGAAGTAACAAGAATAAAAAATATTGTGAGTATTGAACGGGGAGCATCGCCTCGCCCTATAGATAAATTTATTTCTGATGATGACACTGGAGTTAACTGGATTCGTATTGGTGATACATACAAGGGGAATAAATATATTACATCTACAAAATTAAAAATTACTAATCGTGGTAAACAATTTAGTAGATATATACATCCTGGAACACTCATTTTAAGTAATTCAATGAGTTTTGGAGAACCTTATATTTCATCCATTTATGGTTGTATTCATGATGGTTGGTTAAGCTTAGCTCCTTATAAGAATATTAGCAAGGAATATCTTTATTGGTTACTTTTATCTGATGTTTGTACTTCTCAATTTAATCTAGTTTCTATAGGTGCAGTAGTTGAAAATTTAAGTGTTGATAAAGTTGGGAATACACTGGTTTCAATGCCTTATTCTTTATCTGAACAACAAAAAATCGCTGATTTTCTAGACAAGAAAACCGCCCAGTTAGATAAAGCTAAAGCACTGCTGGAGGAGCAGATTCAGAAACTCAAAGACTACCGCGCTAGCTTGATTTATGAGACTGTCACAAAAGGATTGGATAAAAACGTCCCCATGAAAGACTCAGGTGTCGACTGGATTGGACAGATACCTCAAGGGTGGGGAGTGAGTCGGCTAAAGTACCTGGCAAATAAAATTGGAAGTGGTAAGACTCCGTTGGGAGGATCTGAAATTTTTGAAGAAACGGGAATATTATTTATACGAAGTCAAAATATTTATAATGGATTAATACTTTTAGAAGATAAAGCAACTTATATTAATAGAAATATTCATCAACAGATGATTGGAACTTGCGTTAAAAAAAATGATATTTTATTAAATATAACAGGAGCTTCTATTGGAAGAGTAGCAAAATATGATTTAGATATAGAGGCAAATGTTAATCAACATGTGTGCATTATTAGATGCGATAGATTTGTATTGCCTGATTATTTAATGTATTTTATCATGTCTGAATTTGGACAATTTATGATTAAAATTCATCAAATTAGCGGAAATAGAGAAGGTTTGAGCTTTGATAATATCGGAAATTTTAAAATAATTATTCCAGATTTAGACTATCAGTATAAAATTAGTCAGTACTTGAATAAAAAATGTTAATTATTAATCAGATGATAAAAACAAAAGATCAACAAATTGAAAATATTAATAAACAACGACAAACTCTTATTTATGATTATGTGACAGGGAAGAAAAGGGGTAAGGAGATTTAGAAATTATGGTAAATACAAAATCTTTTACTAAAAGTAATGCCGTGCCCAGCACATTCGGTTTCGAGTTTCAAGCATTAGTGGGATTAGTTTTATTATTAGAGAATTTAGAGGATGTGAACAGATTTTCTATTGAAGGTCCTTTAGAGGATGTGGAACTTGAATTGAATAATGGAAAGTACATCTATGCTCAAGTAAAATCTAAAGAAAAAGATATACTTGTTAGAAAATCTAATTTTGCAAAACTTAAGGATGGATTGAAAACTTTAAATGAGGATTCTAAGCATGGAGATGCAGAAAAACTGATATATGTCTCTAATACATACTATCCTTTAGGAATAGATAATATTTTTAATAGTTTTTGGTTACATTCTTCATCCAAATCAAAATATAGCTATACTGATGAAGAATTTAAAAAAGTTTTACCAAAACGCTTGGAGAAAATTCTTAATACTTATGCTACTGATAATCCAAAATTTAAAAAGGAATTATTTTCAATATATTTCTATAAATTTTTGAATTCTTCGGATCGATATACTAAATATGAAATTTTTTATCAAGAAATACAAAGATATATTTCTAAGATTGGAGACCAGTATAGTAAATTTTATAAAGAAATTTATGACCGTTGGTATACATTTATTAGACAAAGTGAAACCAGCAGATACGACTATAGTAAAGAGGATTTTTTGTGGCAATTAGTTGAACTACTTAGTGCTAGAATTAGTGAAGATAGTTTTTTAGAGTACTTGGATATTGATGATGAAGAGTTCAACGAGATTATTCAAACATATTTTGCGGTCTTAGAAAATATAGAAGGACGATTTGAACTGTCTAATAAAATTCTCAATAAGTTTCAAGATATGAAAGAAAGTGGTAAACTTGGAGATGATAGACAACAAAGAATCTTTGTTTTTATAGATAAGTGTTGGAAGTTCTTTAAAGATGACATTTTTTTGATCGATAATAAAAATGATGAAGAGGTTATAGTCAAATATGTTATTTGGAGAATAATTGCTAATAAACGATTGATTAATAAAGTTAGAAAGAGTGCGAATTTATGAAATTTATTAATTTAAAAGTTCGTTATAAAGATTCTATACGAGAATTCTCATTTAATGGAAATAATGTTTTAATCTATTCGGAAGATAACAGTGTTGGAAAGTCTACTCTACTTAGAATTCTATTTTATTCTTTAGGTTACCCAATACCAGGTACATTAGCTATTCGGTTTCAAAAACTGTTTTTAGAATTAGATTTCTCCATTTTCGGCAAAGTATATAAGGTGATTCGACATGATAAAAGGTTAGAGTTAATCTTTGGTAAGGAGAAAAAAGACTATCTATTGCCAAATCAACATGAATATTTCTTAAAACAAATTTTTGATACAGAAGAAGTTAAGGTTATTAATAACATTATCGGAGCAATGTATTTAGATCAAGATAAAGGTTGGACTCTTTTAAATAGAGGTAAAGTGATTGGAAATATACACTTTAATATTGAAGAACTGATTGAGGGACTTACCTCTATAGATGTTACAGAATATACAGATAGGATAAGCTTTCTAAATAGAGAGTTAAGACGATTAAAGAATTTAAAGTCAATTATTTCCTATCAAGAATTATATCTAGAAAATGAAGTAGACTTTCCATCTGATGATATAAATTTTTTAAAAGAACAAATAGTATTATTGTCTTCGCAAAAGAAGATTTATCTAAATAAAATGAAGCAAGTAGATAAGTTAAAAAAAGAAAATAACGCTTTCTTTAAGTTGTTAGAAAATTTTGACCTTAAAGTTGAAGACAAAAATACAGGTAATATTATTTCTGTAAATAAGGATACAATTATAAATTATAATGATAACTATAATTTTTTAGAAGCCAGAAAATGGTTGCTTAAAGAAAGTATATGTAATTTAGAAAAGGAACTATCTGACGTTAAAAATAAATTAATAAATTTAATGGGGCAAACATATTTATTTGAGAATGATAATTCAATTGAAAAGGCTGATGTATTTTTTAAACAAATTGAGGTTAACCACAAAGAAATTGATTCTAGGATTGAGTTAATTAATGATGAACTAGAACACTTAAGAAACTATGTAAAGAATAAACTTATTGAGAACTCAGAAGTTGTTACTAGGATGAGTGGAAACATTTTACGTTATGCAACTGAATTAGGTGTAAATAACATTATAAGTGGGAGAAAAGGTTTTATATTTACTAGTGATTTGAAGAAAATTTCTGGCACTCAATTTCATAAATTAGTAATATGCTATAAATTGGCATATATAAAAGAACTAGAGAGATTTATAGGAACATCTCTACCTATTGTTTTAGATTCTCCTAGTGGTAGAGAAGTAACAAAAGATAATCTTGATAAAATTTATCAGCTATTGTCGAATGAATTGGATAATAATCAAGTAATTATCGCATCTATTTATAAAAATAAATTTATAAATGCAACTGAGCTTATCGAATTAAATGAGAACGATAAAATATTTGGGATCTCCAATCCAAATTTTTAATGAAAGAAACCAATTATCTAAACTTATAGTTAACCAAGTATGTTTAGACAAGAATAATTTTATAAAGATAAATAGATTTATTAATATGAAAGTGAGAAACTATGGCAAATTTGGGCTTAAAGGAGCGCTATGATTTCCAGCAGTGGATTATCAAAGACTTGAAAGAAAAAAATGGCTATATCCAGCGGGACGCTACTTGCTACGATCCTAGATTAGCCATGGATGTGGAACTCCTGTGGGATTTTCTGATGGAGACCCAGGAGGAGACCATGGACTATCTCCTTAAAAAACTGAGTAAGGAGACAATCGTCAATCTGATTAATAAAGAAATCGTCAAGGGTGGCTTTTTATTCGCCTTAAAAGAGGGAATCTTTATTGAAAATAAACAACTTCGTCTTCTTTATCGTAAACCTGCGACTAGTTTTAATGAAAAGACTGTTCAACAATACCAAGCCAATTGTCTATCTGTTATGGAAGAAGTGGTTTACGAGGAGAGCGACCGCATTGACCTTGTTATCTTTATCAATGGATTAGCACTATTTGCTATCGAACTTAAGTTTAATCCCAGTGGTCAGTCTGTACAGGATGCTATCAGGCAGCTCAAGGGACGCAATCCTAAGAATCGTCTTTTCCGTTTTGAACAGGGAGTCTTGGCTTCCTTTGCAGTGGATACCCTAGAAGTCTATATGACGACGCAATTGAAAGGACAAGAAACCTATTTTCTACCTTTTAATGTGGGGAAAGGGGAAGGTATTGAGATGGGAAGTGGCAACCCTCACAACCCTGATGGTGTCGATACAGACTACTTGTGGCTTGATGTCTTGACCAAGGATAGTATTCTCCAGTTAATAGAGAGTTTTATCTTTTTTGAGATGGATAAGCATAAAAAGAAGACCCTGATTTTCCCGAGATACCATCAGCGAAGAGCAGTTAGCCGTCTCCTAGAGGACATGAAAGTCAACCATACTGACAGTAATTATCTGATTCAGCATTCGGCTGGTTCTGGTAAAACCAATACCATAGCATGGTTGGCTCATAGTTTGGTATCGCTCCATGATGAACAAAATCAAAATATTGTGGATACTGTATTAATCGTTACAGACCGTATCGTAGTTGACCGTCAATTACAAGAAGCGGTCAAGGAAATCTCCCACAAGCCTGGAGTGGTCAAGGTAATGGGCGACAAAGAAACCTCCAGTGACTTAGCGGATGCGATTGCAGGAAATACAAAAATCATAGCTACGACTATTCATAAGTTTGCCCAAATCAACCAATCTAACTGGATGTCTGTAGGGAATACTGCGAAAAAGAAATTTGCCATCCTGATTGATGAAGCTCACAGTTCAACGACAGGATCCTATATGAGTTCGGTTAGTCAAGTCTTGACAGAAACAGATACAGAAGATGGAACTATCGATGAGATTCAAGAAGTAAGTGTTGCGGACGCTATCGAGCAGGAGATTGCTCGGACAGGTAAGCAGGACAATGTCTCAATCATTGCCTTCACTGCAACTCCCAAGGCGACAACTCTACAGCTATTTGGTACAACACAAGCAGATGGTTCTAAAGCTCCTTTTGATGTTTATAGTATGAAGCAAGCTATTGAGGAAGGTTTTATTCTAGATGTTTTAGATAACTATACGACTTATAAGACCTATTACAAGCTCAATAAAGCAGTCGAAGAAGATCCTGAGCTAAAAACGACTCTTGCCAAGCGTAAGATTGCAAAGTTTGTAGAATTATCTGATGAAAATATCAATCAAAAGGTTGAAATTATCATGGATCACTTTATCAGTCATGATATTATGGCTGAATTGGGTGGTCAAGGTAAGGCTATGATTGTGACCTCTGGTCGTGAGGCAGCAGTTAAGTATCAATTAGCCTTTCAAAAGTACTTCAAAGACCACAGCATTACCAGTATTGGAACCCTGATTGCCTTTTCTGGCAAGGTTGATTATCAAGGTAGTGAATATACTGAGTCGCAAATGAATCAGGTCAAGGAAGATTATTTGAAAGATCATTTTGATACGGAAGACTACCAAATTCTGATTGTGGCAAATAAGTATCAGACAGGGTTTGACCAACCTAAACTGGTTGCTATGTATGTAGATAAAAAGTTGCGAAGTGTTGCTGCGGTGCAAACATTGTCTCGTTTGAATCGTATCTATAGAGGCTACAATAAGAAGACCTTTATCCTTGATTTTAAAAATACTTATGACGATATTCGCTCAGCTTTTTCTCCGTACTACCGTGAGACTATTTTAGCAGATACAGTCACACCTAGTGATGTCTTGACCTTGGATCGGAAAATTGATGAGTATGGTATCTTGGACAGTGATGTTGTTCATGAGTTTAATCAATTCTTATACCAAGAAAAGAGAAACAGCAGAGAAAAACAAAAGATGGTTTCTCTGTTAAATCAAGGTTATGATAGAGTTAGATGGTTTGATGAGAAAGAACAACTTTCTATTCGAAAGGTTATTCGAGGTTTTCTTAGAATGTATACTTTCTTGATTCAGGCAACTGCTTATCAAAATGAAGTTCTACACGAACGTTATAATTATCTGCAAAGTCTTGTCAAGATGATTGATGTTCGCATTGGAGGAGATGATTTTACAATCGCAGATAAGATCGTAGTAGACTATATGAAACATAAGCAAACAGGTTCTTTCAGGTCAGTTTCTGAATTGGAATATCATCCAGAGTTAATACTTACCAAGCCAAGTACTGGAGGTGTTACGACTGACCAGGAGAAGCGTTTATCTGAAATCTTAGATGAAATTAACGAACAGTTGGATTTGGATATTGATCACCAAGTCGGTCTAAGTGGAGCGGTATCCATTCGTGAATTGATGAAAAAGAATCCAAGACTAAAGCAATCTGCCCGTGTCAACTCTAGAGAAGACTTCGTTTTTGCTTTTGAAGAAGAGATTGACAATGCTCTTATAGAAGGATACTCTCAGAGTCAAGATTTATTTGGTGCTCTATTAAATAATGATTCTTTCAAGAAGAGATTAGCAGATATATTTATTGATGATGTGTTCAAAAGTTTGAAGGGATCCGAAGAAGTGTAATCCTAAAATTCACTCCAATTTCCCCAAAAGATATTCTATTTTAGGTTTGTGAAAATCACTTTTTTATGGTAGAATGTAAAAGAATGTATGTCATTCGGAATAACAATAAAATGAGGTAAAAACATGGAAATCATGTCGATTGCGATTGCTGTTTTTGCCGTCATCATTGGTTTAGTCATTGGATATGTCAGCATCTCAGCTAAGATGAAATCATCTCAGGAAGCTGCAGAGTTGATGCTTTTAAATGCTGAACAAGAAGCAACTAATTTACGTGGACAAGCTGAGCGTGAGGCGGATTTACTTGTTAATGAAGCCAAACGTGAAAGTAAGTCTCTTAAAAAAGAAGCACTATTGGAGGCCAAAGAAGAAGCCAGAAAATACCGTGAAGAAGTGGACGCTGAGTTCAAATCAGAACGTCAAGAACTCAAACAAATCGAAAGTCGTTTGACAGAGAGAGCTACTAGCCTTGACCGTAAGGACGACAATTTGACGAGTAAAGAACAAACACTTGAACAAAAAGAACAAAGTATTTCTGATAGAGCGAAAAACCTTGATGCGCGTGAAGAGCAATTAGAGGAAGTCGAAAGACAAAAAGAAGCAGAACTAGAGCGTATTGGTGCTCTGTCTCAGGCAGAAGCACGAGATATTATCTTGGCACAGACAGAGGAAAACTTGACCAAGGAGATTGCTAGCCGCATTCGCGAAGCTGAGCAAGAGGTCAAGGAACGTTCTGACAAAATGGCTAAGGACATCTTGGTTCAAGCTATGCAACGTATCGCTGGTGAATATGTAGCGGAGTCAACAAACTCAACGGTTCATCTGCCAGACGATACTATGAAGGGACGCATTATTGGTCGTGAAGGTCGTAACATTCGTACCTTTGAAAGTTTGACAGGGGTTGATGTCATTATCGACGATACGCCAGAAGTGGTGACCTTGTCAGGTTTTGACCCGATTCGTCGTGATATTGCCCGTATGACTATGGAAATGTTGCTCAAAGATGGTCGTATCCACCCAGCTCGTATCGAAGAGTTGGTTGAGAAAAACCGTCAAGAGATTGACAATAAGATCCGTGAATACGGTGAGGCCGCTGCCTATGAGATCGGTGCGCCGAACCTCCATCCAGACTTGATGAAGATTATGGGACGTTTGCAGTTCCGTACCTCTTATGGACAAAATGTCTTGCGTCATTCGATTGAGGTTGCTAAGTTGGCTGGTATCATGGCGAGCGAGCTTGGTGAAAATGCAGCTCTTGCCCGTCGTGCAGGTTTCCTTCATGATATTGGGAAAGCTATTGACCGCGAGGTTGAAGGTAGCCACGTTGAAATCGGTATGGAATTGGCACGTAAGTACAAGGAACATCCAGTTGTGGTCAATACGATTGCTAGTCACCACGGAGATGTTGAAGCTGAGAGCGTCATTGCAGTTATCGTTGCTGCAGCAGATGCCTTGAGCGCAGCTCGTCCAGGTGCTCGTAGTGAGTCTCTTGAAAGCTACATCAAGCGTCTCCATGATTTGGAAGAAATTGCGAACGGCTTTGAAGGGGTACAAAATAGCTTTGCCCTTCAAGCAGGACGTGAAATTCGTATCATGGTCAATCCAGGAAAAATCAAGGACGACAAAGTCACAATCTTAGCTCACAAAGTTCGTGAGAAAATTGAAAACAATCTCGATTACCCAGGAAATATCAAGATAACCGTGATTCGTGAGCTTCGTGCAGTAGATTATGCTAAATAATAAAAAACTGAGGTCAGTGAAATCTGACTTCAGTTTTTTTGAAGTACGACGGGCATGTGGTGCATCTGAGGTGTAATACTCTTCGAAAATCTCTTCAAACCACGTCAACGTCGCCTTGCCGTACTCAAGTACAGCCTGCGGCTAGTTTCCTAGTTTACTCTTTGATTTTCATTGAGTACAAG
>NZ_VMMT01000054.1:0-29816 GCF_013277355.1 Streptococcus sp. 1343 | reverse complement strand
TCTTGCTGCTAAGAACAAGACCATTGATGAGCGTACAGACTTGACAGATGCAGAGAAGAAAGCTGCTAAAGACAAGGCTAAGGAAGAAGCAGACAAGGCTAAGGCAGCAGTAGCAGCCGCAACAAGTGATGAAGAAGTAGCCAAAGCCAAAGAAGCCGGTGAGTCTGCAGTTGGTGCTGTGACTCCAGTAGCCAAAGATGCTGCTAAGAAAGCAGTGGCAGATGAACTAGCTAAGAAAGAAGCAGAAATCGATGCCCGTCAAGATCTAACAGCTGAAGAAAAAGCGAAAGTTAAAGCAGAAGCTCAAGCTCGAGCAGCCGAAGCGAACCAGGCCATTGATGCTCAACCAGATGTAACCACAACACCAGAGGAATCAAGGAAGGTTCAAGGAGCAGTAGATAGTGCTAAGGAACACGGTGTAGCAGCGATTAAAGCTGTGAATCCAGAAACAACAACTAAAGCTGCAGCCAAGAAAGCTATTGATGATAAGCTAGCTGAACAACTAAAAGCCATTGAAAACACACCAGATGCTACGGATGAAGAAAAAGCTGAAGCTGCTGAAAAAGCGACAGCCTTAGCCAAAGAAGCTAAGCAAGCAATTGATATTGCTACAACAGATTCAGAGGTTAAGAAACTTCAAGATGATGCAAATGCTGAAATAGGGAAAGTTTTACCTGTTGTAGAAGATAAACCAAATGCTCGTAAAGCCATTGATGAGCAAACAAAAGCGAAGAAAGAAGAGATTGACGCGCGTACTGACTTATCTCCTAAAGCGAAAGAGAATCTTAAAGATAAAGCAGATCAAATAGCAGCCGAAGCTAAGAAATTAGTAGATGCTGCGAATAAAGAAGCAGATGTTAATAAGATTCAAGACGCGGATAAATCGGCAATTAGAGCAGTTGGGGATATTAACAGACCAATTGATAAAGTGCTAGTTAATGATCCAGCCAACCTAAAAGCTGAGGAAAAAGCTAAAATCTTAGAAGAAGTGAGGAAAGTGAACCCAACAGCCAAAGAGGTTAAATATAACGACGCTGGAAATATTGAAGTTACTACAGCAAATGGTGATAAGGGAATCATTAATCCAACTGATCTGGTGAAAACGTTGGAGAATCTAGATAATGGTAAAGGTGGAAACGATATTAACAAACCACTTGATAAAGTTATCATCAAGGATAAATCGATGTTGACAGAGTCAGAAAAAGCTCAAATTATTGCTGCTGTTAAATCTGTAAATCCAAATTCTATTGTGCTACTCGATGCAGACGGAACTGTTTCAGTGTCTACACCAGAAGGTCAGACTGCAACGATTCCATCAACTGAGTTAGTGAGAACTAAGGAAGATACAGCTAAATCTGACGCAGGAAATGGTGAAATTGTTAAACCAGCAGATAAAGTGGTTGGTGAACCGACTGAGTCAGCTGCACAAGCCAAAGTAGAAGAAAAATTAAGAAAACTCAATCCTGAGGCTAAATCTGTTAAATTTGATGATAAAGGTAACGCTACTGTTACTTTAAATGATGGAACTGTGGCAACAATTCCATGGAAAGATTTATTCAAATCACCGGAAGATGCAACTAAACCAAACGCAGGCAACGACATCGTTAAGCCGGCGGATAAGACGGTTGTAGCGAACTCAGACAAGTTGACAGATGCAGAGAAGAAAGCTATTGAAGAAAAGGTTAAAGCAGTTAACCCAGGAGCGACTGTAGTAGTGGACGATAAAGGAAATGCCACAGTCACAACACCAGAAGGTAAGACAGCCGTTATTCCAGCAACAGACTTGACGAAGTCAGCAGCAGATGCAGCTAAACCAAATGCAGGCAATGATGTCAATACACCAGCAGCTAAAACTGTAGCAGCGAACCTAGACAAGTTGACAGACGCAGAGAAGAAAGCTATCGAAGAGAAGGTTAAAGCAGTCAACCCAGGCTCAACTGTAGTAGTAGACGATAAGGGTAATGCTACAGTTACAACACCAGAAGGTAAGACAGCGGTCATTCCAGCCACTGATTTAGTGAAAACACAAGATGATATTACTAAAGAAAATGCAGGCAATGATGTCAATACACCAGCAGCTAAAACTGTAGTAGCAGATCCAGATGCCTTAACTCCAGAAGAGAAGAAAGCTATCGAAGAGAAGGTTAAAGCAGTCAACCCAGGTTCAACTGTAGTAGTAGACGATAAAGGTAATGCAACAGTAACTAAAGCTGATGGTACAGTTCTGAATATTCCAGCTTTAGACCTAGTAATCCCAGCTGGAAACCTAGCTGACGAAGCTAAGACTGCTAAAGTGAAAACACCAGCATTCCGTACATTAGTTGGAAACAAAGATAACTTAACGGAAGATGAAAAAGCAGCAGTTAAGAAAGCAATTGAAGCCGTCAATTCAGGAGCGACTGTAGTAGTAGACGATAAAGGTAACGCCACAGTAACACTAGATGGAAATACAGTATCGATTGCAAAAGACCAATTAGTGAAAACAGAAAGTGATGTAACAGCTAAGAATAGCGGAGATAACATCAACCTTGACTTTGAAAAAGAAACAGTAGCAGACTTTACTAACTTAACAGATTCAGAAAAAGAAGCTGCAAAAGCTAAGATTAAAGCAGCAAATGCTGATGTAGTAGATGTTCTCTTTGACAAGGCAGGAAATGCAACTGTTGTAACTAAAGATGGCAAAGTTTTAGCAATTACCGCTGAAGCTATCTTTAAACAAGCTCCTTCAGCTCAAAATAACGGAGCTACTAACACTGAAGCAAAAGTGGATAAAGCTAAGTTAGCAGATGCTATTCGTCAGTTAGATGGACTAATCATCCAAGAATCAGCTAAGCTTGATGCAGAAACTGCAAAAGCAGCGAACGCATTATCAGCGGATGCTAAGAAAGTATTTGCCAATGCAGATGCAACTCAGGCAGATGTGGCTGCAACGGTTAAACGTATCGAAGACTTCCTGGCGAAAGTTTCTCCAGCAACTAATCATGCAAGTCCAGCTAATGACCAAGCTGCTCAAACACCAGCTGTAGTTCCAGCTCAAGCAGCAAATGCCAACCAAGCAGCAACAAACGTGCGTACAGTCGCTAAAGAGTTGCCAAATACAGGTACAGCAGATTCTACTGTAGCTATGGTAGCAGCTGCCGCAAGTGCCTTACTTGGTCTTGGTCTTGCAGGTCGTCGTCGTAAAGAAGACGAAGAAGCTTAATTGGTAGATTGTTTGATACTTATCGAATAATAAATCCAATTTTCAAAGCTTAACAAGTACCTCTCATAAGAAAATCTCCTAGCAGGAAAGTCTGCTAGGAGATTTTTGCATTTCAGGAAGTGGACGGCTGGCTTGGTAACCAGCTAAGGGTAAAGGTTAACTGTTCAGCTTTTAGGAGGTCTTGGTGTTGAATAGTTGATACTAGGTTTTTGTCCAGTCGGCATTCTTTGACAAAGTTAAAATGGTTGTGGTTTTGCTCCGTATGAATATCCAGCCATTTACCTTCTTTAGCTAGGTAAATACGGAGGTGGTCAAAGAGAGGGATTCCGAGGTCATAGTTTGGTTTGCCTGGACAGGTTGGATAAAGTCCGAGAGCTGACCAGATGTACCAAGCAGAGAGACTGCCATTGTCTTCATCGCCAGGATAGGCTTGCCAACTTGGGTGAAAGGCTTTCTGACGTAAGGTCTTGATAAGAAGGGCAGTGTAGTCAGGGTAGTTGCTGTAACGGAAGAGATAAGGAATGTGGAAGCTCGGTTGGTTGGAAATAGCGATTTGCCCAAAAGGAGCGGTAGCCATCTCGCTCATTTCGTGAATCTCGTAACCATAGCCTGTTGTCTCAAAGAGGGGAGCATCTTGACAGGCTTTCAAAAGATAGTTGCTAAAGGCTTCTTTTCCACCCATAAGTTGGATCAAACCTGGGATGTTGTGTAGGACGCCTAAAGTCGCTTGAATGGCAGAGCATTCGGCATAGTCTCGCCCCCAACTATAAGGAGAGAAGTCAGGGCGGAAGTTGCCTTGGCTGTCTCGCGCTCTCATGTAACCTATTTCAGCATCAAATAGATGGCGGTAATTTTGTGAAGCAGTCTTGTAGGTTTCAGCGATGTCATTCTGACCAAGTTTTTTGGCACAGCTGGCGATACAAAAGTCACTATAGGCATAGTCTAGGGTGTGGCTGACGCTTTCGTGGTGGTCGGTAGAGAGGTAGCCTAGTTCTTGGTATTGGGCTAGTCCGTGGCGGCCATTGATGCCTAGAGGGTCGGACTTGCTGGCTGTTTCAAGCATGGCTTGAAGGAGTTCTTCTTCTAAGTCAGGAGCCATGTCCTTGCAGGCGCTATCTGCGATAATGCCGTCTAAAAGTGTACCTGGCATCATGCCACGTTCATCTGGAGCTAGCCATTTTGGAAGGAATCCAGTATTGCGGTAGCTATTGAGAAATCCTTCTAAAAAGCGGTGGTAGTGTTCCGGTATGATAAGGGCAAAGAGGGGGAAGGTAGTGCGGAAGGTATCCCAGAAGCCATTGTTGCTAAAGAGGACACCGGGCTTGACAGTGCCAGTGGCCAGATCCATGTGGATGGCTTGCCCTGATTCATCAATCTCATAAAAAGTCTGTGGGAAGAGGAAGAGTCTGTAGAGACAGTGGTCAAAGAAGGTTCGGTCAGCCTCTCCTGTCTCCATAACGTCAAAACGATGGAGGAGATTTTCCCAGTCCGCTTGGGCATTTGTTTTACAGTTATCAAAATCTTCTTGAGGTAGATTAAGCAGAGCTTGAGAAGGCGAGATGAAAGAAGTGGCTAGCTGAATCTCAGCATAGCTACTGGTTAAGTCAATTCGCCAGTCTCCCCCTTCTTGGCTGATAGCAAGAATATCCGTGTTCATTTGCAGGGCAGTGAACAGTATCAGTGGATTTCTGTTGGTCTCAGTTTTACCTTCTTGTCGCAGGGCAAGAGTCCGCTTATCTACTTGCTCTACTGTCAGTTCATCTTCTGCGTGAAGATAGAGGGAGAGGGCTTTGCCTTGCTTTTGCTCCAAACGAATAGAAGCACCGTAGCAAGTCGGTGTGAGCTGGGTTTCAATCTGATAGCGCAGGGAGAAAATTTTCAGATAATGAGGTTGGAAAGAGGCCTTATCTATGTCATAGGAAGATTGGCGGTGAAAGAGGCTGTCTCCACCTAGCTGGCCTGTGACAGGTGTCAGAAGGAGCCAAGAGTAGTCGCCAATCCAAGGGCTGGGCTGGTGGGTTAATCGAATCCCCTGAAAGATAGGCAGATGCGGATCGAAAAACCAAAATCCATCCTGGTCACTGGTCTGGGGCACAAAGTAATTCATCCCAAAAGGCACGCCTGTGTATGGCAGGGTATTTCCCCGAGAAAAGGCATGCTTGCTGGCAGTACCAAAGCGGGTATCGATGGTTTCAAGTAGTGGTTTCATAGTCTTTCCTTTAGCTGTTTTTCTACATTATATCAGAAAAATAGAGCCTTTAGATATGGGGTTCAAAAGAAAGCAATTTTGTAGAAAAATGACTATCATTTGTGTATGTATTTTCTGCCTCAAAAGCTATATACTGAAAATGAAACTTGTTTGAAAGAGGATACTGCACGATGATTTATTCAAAAGAAATTGTTAGAGAATGGCTAGATGAAGTGGCAGAGCGGGCTAAGGACCATCCAGAGTGGGTGGATGTTTTCGAGCGTTGCTACACCGACACCTTGGACAATACAGTTGAAATCCTAGAAGATGGTTCAACCTTTGTGCTCACAGGGGATATTCCTGCTATGTGGCTTCGGGATTCGACAGCCCAACTCAGACCCTACCTTCATGTAGCTAAAAGAGATGCCCTCCTGCGTCAGACCATTGCAGGTTTGGTCAAACGTCAGATGACCTTGGTACTCAAGGATCCTTATGCCAATTCCTTCAACATTGAGGAAAACTGGAAGGGGCACCACGAGACTGACCACACAGACCTTAATGGCTGGATTTGGGAACGCAAGTACGAGGTGGACTCGCTTTGCTATCCTTTGCAGCTGGCCTATCTCCTCTGGAAAGAAACTGGCGAGACTAGTCAGTTCGATGAGATTTTTGTCGCAGCGACTAAGGAAATTCTCCATCTGTGGACGGTAGAACAAGACCACACCAACTCTCCTTATCGTTTTGTCCGAGATACGGACCGCAAGGAAGACACCTTGGTAAATGATGGTTTTGGCCCTGATTTTGCAGTGACAGGTATGACTTGGTCCGCTTTTCGTCCGAGTGATGACTGCTGTCAGTATAGTTACTTGATTCCGTCAAATATGTTTGCAGTTGTTGTTTTGGGATATGTGCAAGAAATCTTTGCAGCATTAAACCTAGCTGATAGCCAGAGTGTTATCACAGATGCTAAGCGTCTTCAGGCTGAAATCCAAGAAGGAATTGAAAACTACGCCTACACAAGCAACAGCAAGGGCGAAAAGATTTACGCCTTTGAAGTGGATGGTCTAGGAAATGCTAGCATCATGGATGATCCAAATGTACCAAGTTTGTTGGCTGCGCCTTATCTGGGCTACTGTTCGGTCGATGATGAAGTGTATCAAGCTACTCGCCGTACCATTTTGAGCTCTGAAAATCCATATTTCTACCAAGGAGAATATGCTAGTGGACTCGGCAGTTCTCATACCTTTTATCGCTATATCTGGCCCATCGCTCTGTCTATCCAAGGTTTGACAACAAGAGATAAGGCAGAGAAAAAATTCTTGCTGGATCAGCTGGTTGCTTGCGATGGTGGTACAGGTCTTATGCATGAAAGCTTCCACGTAGATGACCCAACTCTCTACTCTCGTGAATGGTTCTCTTGGGCCAACATGATGTTCTGTGAATTGGTCTTGGATTACTTGGATATCCGCTAAGGAGCGTGATTTATATTCTTCGAAAATCTCTTCAAACTACATCAGCTTTATCTGCAACCTCAAAGCAGTGTTTTGAGCAGCCTATGGCTAGCTTCCTAGTTTGCACTTTGATTTTCATTGAGTATTAGCGCAACTGATTCTTGGAAAGAATCACAAATTTACATTTAAAACGTTAACAATAAAAATTTAAATTTAGAATGAGGTTTTACTTCATGGAAAATGTTGTCGTACATATTATCTCACATAGTCACTGGGACCGTGAGTGGTACTTGCCTTTTGAAAGCCATCGTATGCAGTTGGTGGAATTGTTTGACAATCTCTTTGATCTCTTTGAAAATGACCCTGAGTTTAAGAGTTTCCATTTAGATGGACAAACCATTGTCCTCGACGACTACTTGCAAATTCGCCCTGAAAATCGTGACAAGATTCAACGCTACATTGACGAAGGAAAATTGAAAATTGGTCCCTTTTACATTTTGCAGGATGATTACTTGATTTCAAGTGAAGCCAATGTCCGCAATACTCTTATTGGTCAGCAAGAAGCTGCCAAATGGGGCAAATCAACCCAGATTGGTTACTTCCCAGATACCTTTGGAAATATGGGACAAGCGCCTCAAATCCTTCAAAAATCAGGCATTCACGTGGCAGCCTTTGGTCGTGGTGTGAAGCCGATTGGATTTGACAACCAAGTCCTCGAAGACGAGCAGTTTACGTCTCAGTTTTCAGAAATGTACTGGCAGGGTGCGGACGGAAGTCGTGTCCTCGGTATCCTCTTTGCAAACTGGTACAGTAACGGGAATGAAATCCCAGTTGATAAAGATGAGGCCTTGACCTTCTGGAAACAAAAATTGTCAGATGTGCGTGCCTATGCTTCGATCAACCAATGGTTGATGATGAACGGATGTGATCATCAGCCTGTACAGAAAAATCTGAGCGAAGCTATTCGTGTGGCAAATGAACTCTTCCCAGATGTGACCTTTGTTCACAGTTCCTTTGATGAATATGTCCAAGCCGTGGAAAGTGCCCTACCGGAGCAATTATCAACGGTTACAGGTGAGTTGACCAGTCAGGAAACAGACGGCTGGTACACACTTGCCAACACTTCTTCATCTCGTATTTATCTCAAACAATCCTTCCAAGAAAATAGCAACCTCCTAGAGCAAGTTGTAGAACCCTTGACAATTATCACTGGGGGTCATAACCACAAGGACCAGTTGACCTATGCTTGGAAAACTCTTTTGCAGAATGCGCCGCATGATAGCATCTGTGGCTGTAGCGTGGACGAAGTTCACCGCGAGATGGAAACTCGTTTTGCCAAGGTCAACCAAGTCGGAAACTTTGTTAAGAGCAATCTTCTTAACGAATGGAAGGGTAAAATCGCTACAACTAAGGCTCAAAGTGACTATCTCTTTACTGTCATTAACACAGGCCTGCATGATAAGGTCGATACTGTCAGCACAGTGATTGATGTTGCGACTTGTGATTTCAAGGAATTACACCCAACGGAAGGCTACAAGAAGATGGTAGCTCTTACCTTGCCAAGTTACCGTGTGGAGGACTTGGATGGGCATCCTGTAGAGGCTAAAATCGAAGACCTCGGAGCTAATTTTGAGTACGATTTACCAAAAGACAAGTTCCGCCAAGCTCGTATTGCCCGTCAAGTGCGCGTGACCATTCCAGTTCACCTAGCGCTGCTTTCTTGGACAACCTTCCAATTGCTGGAAGGAAAACAAGAACACCGTGAGGGTATTTACCAAAACGGAGTGATTGATACACCATTCGTAACGGTGAGTGTGGATGACAACATCACAGTCTATGACAAGACAACTCACGAAGCCTATGAAGACTTTATCCGCTTTGAAGACCGGGGTGACATCGGAAACGAGTATATCTATTTCCAACCAAAAGGAACAGAGCCAATCTTTGCAGAGCTTAAGGGCCACGAGGTCTTGGAAAACACAGATCGCTATGCTAAAATCTTGCTCAAACATGAATTGACCGTGCCTGTCAGTGCGGATGAAAAGCTAGAAGAAGAGCAACAAGGTATCATCGAGTTTATGAAGCGTGAGGCTGGACGGTCAGAAGAATTGACAAACATTCCTCTGGAAACTGAGTTGACTGTCTTCGTTGACAATCCACAAATCCGCTTCAAGACTCGCTTTACTAACACTGCCAAGGATCACCGTATCCGTCTCTTGGTCAAGACTCATAACACGCGTCCAAGCAATGATTCTGAAAGTATCTATGAGGTGGTGACACGACCAAACAAACCAGCTGCTTCATGGGAAAATCCTGAAAATCCTCAACACCAACAAGCTTTTGTCAGTCTGTATGACGATGAAAAAGGGGTGACTGTATCCAATAAGGGATTGAATGAATACGAAATCCTTGGGGATAACACCATTGCCGTGACCATTTTGCGTGCATCAGGTGAGCTAGGTGACTGGGGTTACTTCCCAACACCAGAAGCTCAGTGTTTGCGTGAGTTTGAAGTCGAGTTTGCGCTTGAATGCCACCAAGCCCAAGAACGCTTCTCAGCCTATCGTCGTGCTAAAGCCTTTCAGACACCATTTACCAGCCTTCAGCTTGCTAAACAAGAAGGAAGCGTGGCTGCGACTGGTAGTCTCTTGAGCCATTCTGTTCTCAGCATACCGCAAATCTGTCCAACAGCCTTTAAGGTAGCTGAAAATGAAGAAGGCTATGTCCTTCGCTACTACAATATGTGTAGTGAAAATGTGCATGTACCAGAAAGTCAACATCTCTTCCTTGACCTACTTGAACGACCATACCCAGTTCATAGAGGCTTCATTTCACCACAAGAAATTCGTACAGAATTGATTAAAAAAGAAGAAATTTAATTTCAAAAAGTAAACATAAAAAGAAAGGAGGGGCGAAAAGGTAAGAACTAACTGCTGATTCGCCCCTTTTTATGGTAAAAACAATGACTATTGCAACGATTGATATCGGAGGGACTGGAATTAAGTTTGCCAGTCTGACTCCTGATGGGAAAATATTGGATAAGACAAGCATTCCAACGCCTGAAAGTTTGGAGGATTTACTAGCTTGGCTAGACCAGCGCTTGTCAGAGCAGGATTATAGCGGGATTGCTATGAGCGTTCCAGGCGCGGTCAATCAAGAGACAGGTGTGATTGATGGCTTCAGTGCCGTCCCTTATATCCACGGCTTTTCGTGGTATGAGGCGCTTAGCTCTTATCAGATTCCTGTCCATCTGGAAAATGATGCCAACTGCGTTGGGCTCAGTGAATTACTAGCTCATCCAGAGCTTGAAAACGCTGCCTGTGTCGTGATTGGGACAGGGATTGGCGGAGCTATGATTATCAATGGCAGACTGCATCGAGGTCGCCACGGTCTGGGTGGAGAATTTGGCTACATGACAACCCTTGCCCCTGCTGAAAAGCTCAACAACTGGTCGCAACTAGCGTCAACTGGGAATATGGTACGCTACGTGATTGAAAAATCTGGTCAGACTGATTGGGACGGTCGCAAAATTTACCAAGAGGCCGCAGCAGGAAATGCCCTTTGTCAAGAAGCCATTGAGCGCATGAACCGCAATCTGGCTCAAGGCTTGCTCAATATTCAGTATCTGATCGACCCAGATGTCATTAGCCTGGGAGGCTCTATCAGTCAGAATCCCGACTTTATTCAAGGGATTAAAAAAGCTGTCGATGCATTTGTCGAAACCTACGAAGAATACACGGTCGCACCCGTCATCCAAGCCTGCACCTATCATGCAGATGCTAATCTCTACGGTGCCTTTGTCAACTGGTTACAGGAGGAAAACCAATGGTAAGATTTACAGGGCTTAGTCCCAAACAAGAGAAAGCATTAGAGTTGCTTAAAAAGCACATTCTGCTACCAGATGTAGAGGTAGCAGTCGCTCAGTCTGACCAAGTCTCTATCTCTATCAAGGGTGAGGGTGGCCACTATCAATTGACCTACCGCAAACCTCACCAACTTTATCGTGCCTTGTCCTTGTTGGTAACAGCTCTAGCAGAAGGTGATAAAGTAGGGATTGAGGAGCAGGCGGCTTATGAAGAGTTGGCCTACATGGCAGACTGTTCTCGAAATGCGGTGCTAAATGTGACTTCTGCCAAACAGATGATTGAGGTCTTGGCTCTCATGGGCTACTCAACCTTTGAACTCTACATGGAAGACACCTACCAGATTGAGGGACAGCCTTATTTTGGTTATTTCCGTGGGGCTTATTCGGCTGAGGAGTTGCAGGAAATAGAAGCCTACGCCCAGCAGTTTGATATGACCTTTGTGCCTTGTATCCAGACCTTGGCCCATTTGTCGGCCTTTGTTAAATGGGGTGTCAAGGAAGTGCAGGAACTCCGTGATGTGGAGGACATTCTTCTTATCGGCGAAGAAAAGGTTTATGACCTGATTGATGGCATGTTTGCTACTCTATCTAAACTACAAACTCGCAAGGTCAATATCGGGATGGACGAAGCCCACTTGGTTGGCTTGGGACGTTATTTGATATTGAACGGTGTTGTGGATCGTAGTCTCCTAATGTGTCAACACTTGGAGCGCGTGCTGGATATTGCTGACAAATATGGTTTCCACTGTCAGATGTGGAGCGATATGTTCTTCAAACTTATGTCAGCAGATGGCCAGTACGACCGTGATGTGGAAATTCCAGAGGAAACGCGTGTCTACCTAGACCGTCTCAAAGACCGAGTGACCTTGGTTTACTGGGACTATTATCAGGATAGCGAGGAAAAATACAATCGCAATTTCCGCAACCACCACAAGATTAGCCATGATCTTGCCTTCGCAGGAGGTGCTTGGAAGTGGATTGGATTTACACCTCACAACCATTTTAGCCGTCTAGTAGCTATTGAGGCTAATAAAGCCTGCCGTGCCAATCAGATTAAAGAAGTCATCGTAACTGGTTGGGGAGACAATGGTGGTGAAACTGCCCAGTTTTCTATTCTCCCAAGCTTGCAAATTTGGGCCGAACTAAGCTATCGCAATGACCTAGACCGTTTGTCTGCTCACTTTCAGACCAATACTGGTCTATCGGTTGAAGATTTTATGCAGATTGACCTTGCCAACCTCTTGTCAGACCTGCCAGATAATCTCAGTGGTATCAATCCCAACCGCTATGTCTTTTATCAGGATGTTCTCTGTCCCATTCTTGATCAACACATGACACCTGAACAGGACAAACCGCACTTCTCTCAGGCTGCTGAGACCCTTGCTGAAATCAAAGAAAAAGCTGGGAACTATGCTTACCTCTTTGAAACTCAGGCTCAGTTGAATGCCATTTTAAGTAGCAAAGTAGATGTGGGACGGCGCATTCGTCAAGCCTATCAAGCGAATGATAAGGAAAGTCTGCAAGAAATCGCAAGACAAGAATTACCAGAACTCAGAAGCCAAATTGAACACTTCCATGCCCTCTTTAGCCACCAATGGCTGAAAGAAAACAAGGTCTTTGGCTTGGATACAGTTGACATCCGCATGGGCGGACTCTTGCAACGCATCAAGCGAGCAGAAAGCCGCATCGAGGCTTACCTGGCTGGTCAGCTTGACCTCATCGATGAGCTGGAAGTGGAAATTCTGCCATTTAACGACTTCTACGCAGACAAGGACTTCGCAGCCACAACAGCCAACCAGTGGCATACTATTGCGACAGCTTCAACGATTTATACAACTTAAAAACAAGAACACCTTGCCTGGCGCAGGGTGTTTCGCGTGAAACAGAAGAATTATCTAGTTTCAAATGCCACAGTTAGACAAACTTATGATAAAATAGCAGAAAGGGAATGTTTCCTAAGAGCAATTCTATCGATTAGCAATTGGAGGTATTGTGGTACACTTAAAATTAGTAAAACAAGAAATAGAAGCTGAAAAGCCAGCATCTGTAGAAGCCTGGGTCATTTTCGTCAAATTTTAAAAAGGTTGCTACCGACATATACAAATTCCAAAAACAAAAACGTTAGCAGAACTAGCAGATGTGATTTTATGGAGTTTTGATTTTGCAAATGCTCATGCTCATGCATTTTTCATGGATAATGTTGCGTGGAGTCATGCAGATTCTTACTTTCTTAGCTTTGTTAGTGACGATGTTGAAGAACGTTACACAGAAAATGTCTATCTGGATACCCTAAGTGTCAAACAAAAATTTAAGTTTATTTTCGACTTCGGTGATGAATGGCGTTTTGAATGCCAAGTGCTGAGAGAAATCGAGACAGAGGGCGAAGAAGCTTATCTCGTACGTTCGGTTGGAACGCCGCCAGAACAATATCCAGATTATGATGGTTTTGACTATGAAGAATGGTAAAATTGATTGTTAAACAATCTAAAAAACAATTGGAATCAGTCTGTGTAGGCTTAGTATTTCAATTGTTTTTTTGTGATGGTTTCAGATAAGAGAGTTTTTTAATACTCAATGAAAATCAAAGAGCAAACTAGGAAGCTAGCTGTAGGTTGCTCAAAACACTGTTTTGAGGTTTCAGGTGGAAGCTGAGGAGGTTTGAAGAGATTTTCGAAGAGTATAAATTTGTTGAGGGTGTAGCTAATACGTATTCAGTCTGGTAGATTGAGAAAACTTGACAAAAAATTAGATAGTGCTAGAATAACATTAACGAGAGACATTTGAGGGCAGAAAGGTTCCTGCCACACCTTGCAAAAAGGTATCTGAGATGCTGGGTACACCGACCAGCCAAGGGTCCGTTATTTCAAGGGAGGGGCTTAAATGCTCTTTTTTATTTAAAAATTTCAAAATAGATTACACTCACCGCAGGCTTAGGCTTGCGTTTTTTTTGTTTGACAAAATTAAAAAAATGTGTAAGAATAAGGAGAATTGAAAACAGGAAAACTCACCTCCTTTCGATTCGTCTAGCCTTTTCGTGAGGCAATGAGGGGGCGGAGAGACGCGCTCGTCAACAGAAGTATCTCATTGGAAATGTTGCTCACTTTTTAGTGAGCTTTTTATCTAGGGAATAGAAATGAAAAGCAAAAAGTTAAAATTAGGTCAAATTGATTTAAAAATGTGCAAGGATTACGACCTTATTCAAGCGATGGACTATGACTTTAAGACGAAGGAAGTAATGAATAAAGGAAGGGGATTTGCGGTAACTGTTGTCAAAATACAGGGGCTAACTTTCTTGATTCCATTTAGAAGTTATATTCCTAAAAAGTATCAGTTGAAGCATAAGCTTCGAAATTCGGCAAAAGAAGGATATGTTGAAGGATTAGATATTGGTAAAACCTTGATTTTAGAAGATGAAAGTTATTTGCTAAATACTACTTTTCGCCTTCGGAAAGTCGAAGATTATTATAAAGTAATGGACAATGATAGAGCTATAATTAATAAGTTGGTAAAAGCTATTATAGACTATAACCGTGCTTTAGAAATGAACGATAGAAACAAACTTGAAGATCCTAAACGCTTTAAATTCTCAACATTCCAGAATTATTCTACTAGATTAAGAGTCATAACAGAAAAAGACTATTTAGAATAGATAATGTTTTTGCAGGTTCTGGCTTGCATTTCTATTTTGCAAAAACACGCATTTTGAACGATTAGAACCAGAAATTACAATCTTATTCTTCAAAAAAGCGTTTTCTTGAAGAATAGAAAAAGCCCGATTTTATGGGGTTTTAATTCTGATAAAATCCGATAATTTCGGCATGATAAGGTGAGGTAGTTATTGTCTTAATGCTCAGTTCCGTTCTGGAAATCGCTAGAATGTTTTCAAAAAATCCCGTAATAGTTGAATTATCTAAGCTTTAACAGTATAATCAAGTTAGTAGCTTCATAAGGAGGTTCTATGCTACAATATAGTGGGTGGCACGGCACCACCAATAAAAGGAAAGAAAAGATTCTATCTGCTGGGTTTTCTTATGAGAAATATAAACCTGGTATTCATAAACAGAGACATCCGAACGACTTGGGTAATGGTATTTACTTTTTTCTACCTTTTGACAAAGATACTGGTAAAACGATTGCTTCTGCTTATGTCGCAAAGTATAAGTCATTTGAACTAAGCAAACCTGGGGTTAGGCCTGAGTTAATTCATGCTGAAATCACCCTAAAATCTATAGATAAGATTTTTATTTTAGATGACCCAGCAAACCAAAGCTTATTAGAGGAATATCGACAAGCGGCATCTATTCAAATTGAACGTGAGATTACAGATATTTCAGGTAGCGGAGCCAAAAATAGAGCTACTCTTCTTAACCAAAATCAAGGATTAATTATTGAACTGTTGCTTGATTTAGCGTCTCAGCATGGGAAGAATTATGAATCCGTGCAGTCTAAAACATATACAGATATTCCATTTTTACCAGTAATTAACGGAAAGAACGGAGAGGAAATTTGTATCCGTGATTTAAATTGTATGACAAACATTTTATAAATAAGGAGGCTTTTATGAGTTTATTGTCAAACTTTTTAGGAACTGAAGAATTTTCTTTGATGGATTCTCCAATGTTTCAAGAATTAGTTGAAAATATTAAGGCCAACAAAATTTATTCAGTAAACAATGAATTTGATTATGATTTGAATATATCAGGAAGTCTTAAAAAATATAAAGATGAAATCCATTTTACTTCTCAATTAAATAATCAAAAAGAGTTTTATGATTTGAATTCTATAACTAAAGTAAATGCAATGCCTAAATATAATATAAAAAACAAGAAGTCATGTTTTTCATATTTACCAATAGATTCTGAAAACTTAATTACAACAAAAGAAAATAGTGAGGTGGCAGCTTAATGTCCTCTTTACAATTTAAAGATTATTTTTTAAATGAAGTATCATACCGAAGAAATCCTAGTTTTGACCAAACAAATAGTACTATTAATTTACATCCTGAATTGTCTGCACAGATTTTAATAAGAAAATCTGAAAACCTTGCTTATGTTAACTTGATAACAAAGCAAGGAAATATAGATTCAGATGATTCTGCTTTTGAGCTTATTGTAGATATTGTTGGAGAATTTTCATTTATATATGACGAGACAGAATTTGATATTGATTTTGAAACTTTTCTTAAAGAGAATGGTTTAGCAATTCTTTGGTCCTATATTCGGCCTATCGTATCTGATATGATTACTCGGGGTAATGAGTTCCCCAACTTCATATTGCCTGTCGTTAACATTAAAAAAATGCTTGAAGACAAAGATTCTATCAAGTTAACATACGAATAAAAACAGTGTATATATTTTTCAAAGCTCCAATGAAATGCTTTCACATTTAAAAGGTATTCGGAGAACTATAAATCAAAATTGTGATAAAAATAAATAGGACCAAAGAGTTTTGTATGATAGTAGTGCAATTTGAAACTCTAGCTGTTTCTCGAGCTTATCGTTCTTGAACTATAAAATATTTCTAAAAAACTGATAGAATCATATATTTTAATAATATACGAAGAATAACGCTGATTTTTCAAGCGTTTTTTCTTTTAAAACAGCTAGCAGGTGGTGAAGTGAAAAGCTTGACGATCAAGTCAAACAATGTTGGTTTCAGCTTGCCGTATATATGTTGAGGCTGGGTAAAAAACAATTTCAGGAGAAAATGAAGTCAATATTTCCACGATAAGATACATGATATCAAGCTTAGTTCATAATGTTTGATTTATAAAAAGAAAGAGAGTATAATGAGTTAAACCTACCTAAAGTATGCTCAAATATTTTAGGGGGGCTTTTTATTTGCCCTTCCATTATATATTAACCGATAATTATCGGAAAAGGAGCAAAATGATATATGTTTTATAAAGGTAATGAAGATAGAGAAAAGCGCTTGCGGTTTTCGATTCGTAAGGTTAGTTTTGGAGCTGCTAGTGTTGCAGTAGCAGCCTTGTTCATGTTTCCAGGAAATGGGACAGTGTCTGCCACAGAGCAAGGTGTAACCCCAACTAATGAGGGAAGACAAGGCTCACCACTGAAAGAGCCAGATGTCCAGAATGGAACCTACGGGGCGACTCCAGTAGTCAGTCAGTTGGATGGAAATTCTGGTACTAGTGAGGCTTCCGCTCCGAAAGGTCAAGAAGAAACAAGTACTCCAACATCTACTGATGCAAGCGCACCATCAGTCGAATCACCTACTGTTTCAAAAGAGAAAGAAGAAACATCTACTACTGCTTCAGCAACAGAAGAAAAGTCAGCAGAGAAAAATACTGAGGTGCCATCTACAGAAGCAAATAGCGTAGAAAACAAAGAACAAACAAGAGTAAAAACTGAAGAGAAAGCTGCTACTCCAGTAACAGAAAGCCACAAACCGAAATTACGTAAAAAACGTGATATAAGTGCCACTCCAGATGCAGATGCTGCAACGGATGACCCATCGGCAAACCAAGTGTATAGAGAACCGGGCGAAGATGCGAGTGTGAATCAGCTTGCTAGAGTGTTGCAAAACTTGCCAAATAAGGTAGAAAATAACGACAAGCTTTCTAAGAATATGGAGAATCTTGGAGCATCTAAAAACGTTTCTGCTGGACAAGTATTAGAAATAGATGAGTTTGGTGGCTGGAAGGCTGTAGGCGAGAATGGTAAGTTCGTTATTGCGAGAAAAACAGCTGCTGGAGTTTTCCCATTAGAAACAATCAACTCTACCTTAGATGATACTGTTTGGTTAACAGAGCAAGCTTTTGATAGAACTAGTGACTACACATTATTATTATCGAAAAGTAGAACTAGGGCGAATATGACTGATGTAGTAGCTGATGGAAGTACCTATAGAGAACTGGGTGAAGGTACTGGAATTACTAAGAATGTAGTAAATTTCCAAGGGATTGAGAAAGTATTCAAAGCTTATTCTACAGAGCTTGGCACTAATGTTGTAGTGAAATTTAAAACAGGTTATGCTGGAGATTCTGAAGGTAAGAAGGCGAATTATAAGGTAGAAGTTTTCAGCATAGCTGGAACTACTGAAACTAAAGTGTATGAGACTACTTTTGATCCACAAAAAAATTCCAAGGATAACGATAAGGTAGTAACCAAGGCGAGTGATGGAACTAATAACTCTGTAATTAGAATTTCAACTACGTCGAATGGTTTCGTGCGAGGACAAACTAAGACTCGTCAAAATTTTATAGGTAAGGAAGCGGCTGAGAAGAAAATTGCTGAACCAGGAAATGTTCCGAATGGTACTCCAGGAACATTTACAAGTAGAAATATTGAGTTGCCAAAAGGTGTTGAAAAATATAAAGTAAGAATTAGCCTAGCAAATCAAAATGAAACAGGGATGAGTTATCAGGCTTGGGATCTCAAGTATTCTTTACCTATTACAGGAGTAGATTTCACTATCACACAAGACACGAATAAAGTAGCTAAAAGCTTATTACAACGTGTTTATGATAAATTGAAAGAAACAGAAGAGGCTGATACTAAAGGTAAGACAGAAACAACTATCAATGCTTATAAAGCTCAGTTAGAAAAAGTAAAAAACTTATTAGAAGGTAATTTGAAAGCCACTCAAGATTATAAAAAGCTTGTAACTGATGTATTAATGGAAAAAGCAGCTCTAAGAACTGATAAGTCTGGTTTAACTACTTCCAAGCAGACTATAACAGATTTGATAGATGAAACACCTGAACCAACAAGTGGGAAAACACAAGTTCTGTAAGGGCGTATACAGCTGCAAAAGAAGAAGCGAAAAAAGCCCAAGTAGCAGCCCAGTCAGTGTTAGATAAAGATAACCCTTCGTCTGATGAAGTGGAATTAGCAATTTCCAAGTTAAATGAGAAAATAGCGGAACTAAAATTAGCACGATCTGAACTAGTCACAGCAGCGACTGATACTCAAAAAGATGAGTTATCCAAAGTTGAGGAAACCTTGAAGCCAGCTGATACAGCTGATAAAACGCCTAAGAGTGTTGAAGCCTATAACAAGGAAATCGAAAAACTTCAAGCAGAGTTAGACGCAGCCAAACGTGACGCCAAAGCAGTTGTAGATAAAGGTGAAGAAGCGACGAAAGCGGAAGCATCTGAAGCTCAAGTTAAAGTAGCTGCAGTCAGAGCGAAATTGGTAGAAGCAGGTAAACTGTTGACAGATAAGGCTGACAAAGCAGACCTTACAGCAGCTAGAGCAATTGATGAAATCAATCGTATCAATCCTATTCCATCTCCTCGTCACCTCCTAACGACTAATAACCAACCTGGAAATTCTAGCAATGTGAACACTACAGAACCAACAAGTCCATCAGATAGTGGGCAAGCAAATTCTGGACAAGATGGACGAAGCACTGACAGTGGTTCAACAACCACTGCTCGTTCGTCTGTAGCTCCAGTGACAACTACGGAACCTAGTGCAAATACAGCGAATAGAGAAGACGATACTGTTCGTTCAGCAACTCAGGGTCAAGGAATTTTAGACAAGTCAGAACTAAGTAAGCAGACTCAAACCTTAGAAAATCTTTTGAGATTATTGACAGGTGTATCGAATCCTACCACAGATTCAGCACGTCTTGTTTTGGTAGAGGCTAAGAAAGCTCTTGCAGATGATAGTTTGACAGAGCAAGGGTTACGCCATATCTTGCAAACAGTCAAGGATGCTATTGCTTCCCTAGAGTCCATTAAGGAAAGCCAGTCAGCAACTAAGGATGGAGGACAAACAGCGGGCAAAGAAACAGCAGGAGAAGATGAGTCTGCAAATCAAACTCAAGTCCCAGTAGGGATTATTGCAGCAAGTATCCTAGTGCTTTTAGGTCTCCTCTTCTTCCTCCTAGCTCGTCGTAACAAAGAATCAGAACTCGAGAAATTAGTCAAGGAATTAAGTAAACTTCTTAAAGACTTAAACCTTGAAACAGTAGATAAGGATATCCTTGAAAATTCTCAAGAAGAACTTCAAAAAGCAGTTTTGTTCTTGGCAGATGAAAAAGGCTCTGAGCATACTGAAGCAGAGTTGATTGATAATCTTAAAGAGGTTATTGCTAAGTTGACAGCAAACGCCTAATAACATATTAAAAATCTCCAGATTAGGAACTATCGCTGAGTTCTCTAGTCTGGAGATTTTTCAATATACTTCGTTATTGGGCGGTTATAACAGAGTGATGCCATCACTGGGCTAATAGAGATAAAATAAACAATTGATTTAGGACATTTGTTTGATAGTGGTGATAAAGTTTTAAATCTGCTACATAATTTGTGGAGTTTTTTCTATAATTAGGAGTTTAACCTAATCTGCAAATAGGAGTATACTAATAATGTAATCGTTATCAAAAGTCTAAAAAAGAATTTTTAGATGGATATCAAAATAAAAAGGGAGGAAATTATGAATAAGTTTTCAAAAACCTTGAGAGACAACTGGATCTTTCTCTTGATGGTTTTTCCAGGGGCACTCTGGTTGATTCTATTCTTCTACATTCCAGTATTTGGGAACGTGGTTGCCTTCAAAGACTACCACATGACCAGTAATGGTTTCATAGATAGTATCATAAATAGTAAATGGGTCGGACTCGATAATTTCAGATTCTTATTTAGTTCAAGAGACGCCTTTATTATCACACGAAATACGGTTCTCTACAATCTTGGCTTTATCTTTCTAGGTTTAGTTGTATCTGTAGGGATTGCCATTATTCTCAGTGAACTCCGTTCCAAGAGAATGGTGAAGATTTTCCAAACTTCTATGTTGTTCCCTTACTTCTTGTCTTGGGTTATCATCAGTTTCTTTACAGATGCCTTCCTAAATATTGATAAAGGGGTCTTCAATCATCTATTGGAAAGTCTTGGTCTCAAAGAAGTCAATTTTTACGCTGATTTGGGAATTTGGCCCTATCTCCTACTTTTCCTAGGTATTTGGAAAGGTTTTGGATATAGCAGTGTCATGTACTATGCGACAATCATGGGAATTGATCCAACCTACTACGAAGCAGCGACAGTAGACGGAGCCAGCAAATGGCAACGGATTCGCAATGTAACCATTCCGCAGTTGACACCGCTGGTAACTGTATTGACCATCCTTGCAGTCGGAAATATCTTCCGTGCAGACTTCGGTCTCTTCTACCAAATCCCTCACAATGCTGGTCAGCTTTATAACGTAACCAACGTCTTGGACGTATATGTATATAATGGTTTGACCCAGACAGCGGATATTGGGATGGCTTCAGCGGCAGGTCTCTACCAATCAGTAGTCGGTTTGATGCTGGTGGTTCTATCAAACTTACTGGCAAGACGAGTTGATCCAAACTCAGCCTTGTTTTAGAAGGAGGAGAATATGGCAGAAAAGAAAATTAAAAAAGAAAAAATTGATAATGTCGGCATTCACTCCTTCAGTAAGAAAGCAGATATCTTCTTCAGTATCATTTCGGGTTTGATTGCCCTCTCTTGTATCCTACCCTTCGTATTCGTTATCATTATTTCAGTGACGGACGAGAAAAGCCTCCTCCAATACGGCTACAGCTTCTTCCCATCCCAATTTGGATTAGACGGTTTTGAGTTCTTGGCACAGTTTAAGGATAAAATCTTACAAGCCCTCTTCATTTCTGTCTTTGTAACCGTAGTTGGGACATTTACAAATGTCTTTATCACAACAACCTATGCCTACGCTATTTCACGGACAACCTTTAAGTATCGCAGATTCTTTACCATCTTCGTTCTGCTCAGTATGTTGTTCAACGCTGGTTTGGTACCAGGTTATATCATGGTGACCCGTGTCCTTCAGCTTGGGGACACTGTTTGGGCCTTGATTGTGCCAATGCTTCTCTCACCATTCAATATCATCTTGATGCGTTCCTTCTTCAAGAAGACCATTCCAGAAGCCATTCTCGAATCGGCTCGTATCGATGGTGCTAGTGAGGCTCGGATTTTCTTCCAAATCTGTTTGCCATTGTCACTACCAGGTATTGCAACCATCACGCTTTTGACAGCTCTTGGTTTCTGGAATGACTGGTTCAACGCCCTTCTTTACATCAAGAGTGACAACTTGTATCCATTGCAATATTTGCTCATGCAAATCCAACAAAATATGGACTACATCGCCAAAGCGGTCGGCTTGACTGGTCAATTGGGAGTTGCTCTACCGAAAGAAACAGGTCGTATGGCCATGGTTGTGGTTGCAACCCTTCCAATCGCGATTTTGTATCCATTCTTCCAACGCTACTTTGTAAAAGGTTTGACTATCGGTGGTGTGAAAGAATAGTGCTTATTGAGAAAGAACATTTCTCAGTTCCCAACTTCCCTTGCGTGAAGTTAAGATCATTACATTGTTTATAAGTTTAAAAATAAAAAAAGGAGTTTTTATCATGAAAAACTGGAAAAAATATGCTTTTGCATCTGCTAGTGTAGTCGCTTTGGCTGCAGGTCTTGCTGCTTGTGGAAATTTGACAGGTAACAGCAAAAAAGCTGCTGATTCAGGTGACAAACCTGTTATCAAAATGTACCAAATCGGTGACAAACCAGATAACTTGGATGAATTGTTAGCAAATGCCAACAAAATCATCGAAGAAAAAGTTGGTGCCAAATTGGATATCCAATACCTTGGCTGGGGTGACTATGGTAAGAAAATGTCAGTTATCACATCATCTGGTGAAAACTATGATATCGCCTTTGCAGATAACTATATTGTAAATGCTCAAAAAGGTGCTTATGCTGACTTGACAGAATTGTACAAAAAAGAAGGTAAAGACCTTTACAAGGCACTTGACCCAGCTTACATCAAGGGTAATACTGTAAACGGTAAAATTTACGCTGTACCAGTTGCAGCCAACGTTGCATCATCTCAAAACTTTGCCTTCAACGGAACTCTCCTTGCCAAATATGGTATCGATATTTCAGGTGTTACTTCTTACGAAACTCTTGAGCCAGTCTTGAAACAAATTAAAGAAAAAGCTCCAGACGTAGTACCATTTGCTATTGGTAAAGTTTTCATCCCATCTGATAACTTTGACTACCCAGTAGCAAACGGTCTTCCATTCGTTATCGACCTTGAAGGCGATACTACTAAAGTTGTAAACCGTTACGAAGTGCCTCGTTTCAAAGAACACTTGAAGACTCTTCACAAATTCTATGAAGCTGGCTACATTCCAAAAGACGTCGCAACAAGCGATACTTCCTTTGACCTTCAACAAGATACTTGGTTCGTTCGTGAAGAAACAGTAGGACCAGCTGACTACGGTAACAGCTTGCTTTCACGTGTTGCCAACAAAGATATCCAAATCAAACCAATTACTAACTTCATCAAGAAAAACCAAACAACACAAGTTGCTAACTTTGTCATCTCAAACAACTCTAAGAACAAAGAAAAATCAATGGAAATCTTGAACCTCTTGAATACGAATCCAGAACTCTTGAACGGTCTTGTTTACGGTCCAGAAGGCAAGAACTGGGAAAAAATTGAAGGTAAAGAAAACCGTGTTCGCGTTCTTGATGGCTACAAAGGAAACACTCACATGGGTGGATGGAACACTGGTAACAACTGGATCCTTTATATCAACGAAAACGTTACAGACCAACAAATCGAAAATTCTAAGAAAGAATTGGCAGAAGCTAAAGAATCTCCAGCGCTTGGATTTATCTTCAATACTGACAATGTGAAATCTGAAATCTCAGCTATTGCTAACACAATGCAACAATTTGATACAGCTATCAACACTGGTACTGTAGACCCAGATAAAGCGATTCCAGAATTGATGGAAAAATTGAAATCTGAAGGTGCCTACGAAAAAGTATTGAACGAAATGCAAAAACAATACGATGAATTCTTGAAAAACAAAAAATAATCAGCTAAATTGATTTCGTGTATTCATTCCTAACTCCTAAAATAAGAATCACTGCTTTCCTCAGGTTGGTCTGGGGAGGGCAGTGGTTTTTTTTGAATGAAAAATAAACCAACTAATATAATTCAGGTATAGTTGGTCTTTTTGTATAAAATTGCTATTTTATGAGGAGTGTTGTCTCTGTAATAAATCATTCTTATCCCAAGTATAGAACTTCATCACAGAGACATTCGATATCTTGCTCTATATGAGAAGCTAGAATAATAAGTTTCCCCTTTTCTTTTAGGTGGAGTAATTTTTCTCGAATTTTTTGAACAGATTGCTTATCAAGTCCGTTCATTGGTTCATCTAAGAGTAATATATCTGGATTTTCCATAAAAGCCTGTGCTAGAGCTAATTTTTGTTTCATTCCTAAAGAGTAGTGTTTTACTTTTTTAGAAGAACTAGGATTGAGTCCTACATCTATCATACTCTGAATGATTTCTTTCTCTCCTATTTTATTTTTGATTAGAGCTAGTTGATGTAAGTTATCAAAACCAGAATAACCTTCCAGAAATCCTGGAGTCTCAATAATAACACCTACACTTGGTAAGAAGGGAAAATCTATTCCAAGTATGTTTCCATCTAATTCGATTTTTCCTTCAGTTATACCTTCTAATCCCGCTAAACACTTGAGTAAAACTGTTTTTCCTGAACCGTTATATCCAACAATTCCGTATATATTTCCACTGGAAAATTCAAAGGAAAGGTCTTCAAAAATTACATTGTGTTTATAGTTTTTACGAATAGATTTTAAATGTAAGTCTGTCATATCTATTGTCTCCTTATTTTTTTCATAACAACTAGGATTATGGTGAGTAAAATGTATAAAAGTAGGATACGAGTAATTATTTCTGGTAGGGATAGTAAGCCAGAATGGGCTTCGTATTTAATATAATGGAAGTCTAGCCAAGTTAAAGGAGATAAAAATTTAATCCAGAAACGTGAAGCTTCTGTAATAAATAATTCTACAATAACTAATCCACAGGCTAAGGTATTTCCTAAATTAGAATAATGACTATTGAAAACGAAAATCACTCCTCCAATCAAAATGAACATAAGGAATAGCAATAAGAATATTTGAAAAAAAGCTCCATAGGGAGAATAATATTGCAGTATAATTGAGCGTAGATGCGTCATGCTATCAACACCTTCCGGAAATGAAATACGTCCTTGAGCTAAGGAGGGTAGGAGACGTCCCCAATGATTTGAAAAGTGTAGTGTAGGAAGAAAAGTGATTAGAATGCTGATGATTTGGTAAATCGAAGCGATTAAGCTCGCTATAATCAGATAAATAAACTGGGAGAGCATCCACTTTTTCTGTCCGATTTTTAAGATTAACCAAAACTGGAAAGTATCTTTTAAAGGAAGATTGCTAAATAGTAGTATGACAGATAAAATAGAAATTGCAGTGAACCATTGACTCGTGAAGAGAACAGTTACAATGCTGACAGGATAAGTTTCTTTGAAGTGATTAGCTAAATTAGAAAAAGGTAGCATTAAAATCAAAGTATAGAGGTGAAAGAAAATTAAGATAGGCAACAATCGTTTAAAGGTGAATTGTTGTTTTAAGAGAATAGTTACTACACGTATAATCTCCATAAGATTACTCCTTATCATAAAAATGCCAATGTTTTTTAAGAGCTAGTCGAATGATCTCTATTGACAAAAGTGCCCATAGAGTTAAGAAAATATAAGGATAAAGCAACGAAAAAATATTTCGAAAGTTTTCGTCACCTACTTGAAAATATGCTAGCCCTTCTCGTAAATAATCATCTGTCGTTAAGACGATATGTGGCAAGGTAAAAAAAGGGAGAACTCTCTCTAAACCAAATGTTGTGAGGACAAACCAGGCTGTACTTGGAAGAAGATAGACCATTAACACATTAGGGTAAAAAACGGAAAGAACTCCACCTAATAGAGTAAAGAATGCAAAATAGAGTCCAATTAGACTAATGAGAAGGAAGTAGAAAAGGAATATAAATCCTTGATTTAACAACCACTGATTGCTAAAAGTAGATGAGTAGTGAGAATTAGTGAGGGGAAAATAAAAGGAGAGGAGAATTAAAAAACAGAATCCTAAGGTCAGTCCTACAAAATAAGAACGGAAAATTAACCGTTTGACGAAGGAAGAAGCGTATTGTCGCAGAGACATACGACTAAGTAAAAAAGGAAGTCTATTTTGATGGTAGTCTTGTGAAAAGTCTGTTACTACAGTGGAAGCTGCTGTTAAGATATATAATGACATTGCTAGATTTCTAGAGAAGGAGAGCATGAAATAATCAGGGACTGCAAGTGAATTTCTTCCGTCTAATTTTATTGTTAGATCTGTATAGGACATCATCAATGCAACTACTAAGGAAAAGAGTAGTCCAATCCAAATCCTCCAATCTTTTAGCGTATATTTAAAGGGGAGAAGTAGTTTCATCTAACTTACCTCTTTCCAGTTTGTGGGATCGATAACTGCTTTATCTATACGATCTTTTTCTTTGATTGTAAAGATTAGGAAGGGACGATAGAGATTTCCTCCATAGAGTTCTTTTTCTTGAGTGGGAATAGGTATATACTCAATTGTAAATGACTCAATATAAATTGGACTGTCCAAAATCAAATTTTCGTATTTTTCTTTTAAAACATCTAATCCTTTTTGGACAGAAAGAGTCGCCATTTTATCTATTTTTTGAGTCGGTAAGATAACACCAGATAAATCAATTCCTTGAATCCCTGCTTGGGTGATGATAAAGTTTAGGTCAGGACCATGAATAAAACTAATCTCTCCGGATGAACCTAGCTGAGTTTCGCCATCAATAACTCTTTTACTAGAAAGTTTTGGAAAAACAGTAACATAGCACATATCAGTCAGATTGTTTTTGTCTATCTTTGTTCCTTTTAATTCTTTGGCATTTCTTTCGTAGGTTGGGAGATACTCAAGGAGTGTTTCTTTTGAGATAGCGTAGATGAGATAATCATAATCGTCAAATCCTAATTGGAGGGTATTTAGAAATTGCTTAACTTTGTTAACACCATCTTCTTTTGAAAATGGAAGTTCTTCTTTAAAGTCGGTTAGATTTAGATTATTTTCAATAGCGTCTAATCGTAGGTTGTGGAAAACACTTGATAGATCTGATATTTGATCAGATGTTAAATGAATCCATGATCCAGTTTTATTGACGGTAATATCTGCTCTGGTCTTTCCTTTTTGGAGTCTGGTTAAAGGATTCTTATCGGCAATAATTTCACTAATTTCACTATCGCTTCCCATAAAATTTTGGATAGCTGTTACCAATGTTTCTTTGTCTCCTTTTTTTGAGTCCCAAAAAGGCAATTCTTCTTTATAGGAGGTATCTATCTGGTCTGATAGATAGATTTGCTCTGTTATCTCTTTATAACCTTCTTTTATGGGAAGATTTTCCTTATTTATCTCAGTTGTTTGCTTTTGGCTATATTGACAAGCTGTTAAAAAGATAAAGGGAAGAATAAGTAGAAATAATAGGTATTTTTTCATAGTAAAAAGCTCCTTTAAAAAAGGAGCAGAGACATGATACTTTTTAGATGATGCCTCTACTCTTAGAAGGGGGCGTTAGGCTAGTGAGCGCTCACATGATAAACTAGCGAATAACCCAATGTTTGTTACTTTTTGTTTTGAGACGAATTAAGGGTCAAAACGTCCTGTTATATTCGAATTGAGCCAACCATATTTAGAGGCGTTGAGATAATAATAACGTCCAATTGTCCCATAACCGTCATTATAGTGAAGATTATAGCGACCATTTGAATCAGCTATTTTCATCTCAGTTGCAGGTTCATCCTCAGCAGCAGTCCAAGCGCGAATTCTGACCTTTTTTCCCCAACCAAGACCACCTGTGATATTAGCAACAGCAGGGGAGCCGTCTGTTTTTTCAGTTTTTCGGCTACTAACGGAATAGTCTTCGCGTGTAACATGAAGATTGAAATACACCATCTTAGCAGAAACAGTCTGACTAGCTAAGGGGAGTAAGCAAGCGACTCCCAGTCCTAATGCGATGCATTTTTTCAAATTTGTCATCACAATACCTCCTTTGTATTTCAGTGAAATCGATTTCATTCACATTGTACTACTTTTTTTTTATAATGTCAATCGCAAAATAAAGTATTTGTGATTTGTAATTCGAATGTGATAATGTCTTTATAAAATAAGTTATTAGATTTACATATCTCATAAAATATGGTTAAATTATTATATTGAATTTAGAATAGTACAGCATCTCTTCTAAAATATTGTTATAAATTGATTTGGATTCCAAAATTAAATTGCTCGATTCTTATTTCATTTTATTATATTTGACCCAGATAAAGCGATTCCAGAATTGATGGAAAAATTGAAATCTGAAGGTGCCTACGAAACAGTATTGAACGAAATGCAAAAACAATACGATGAATTCTTGAAAAACAAAAAATAATCAGCTAAATTGATTTCGTGTATTCATTCCTAACCTAACTCCTAAAATAAGAATCACTGCTTTCCTCAGGTTTATCTGGGGGAGGCAGTGGTTTTTTGGGCACAAGGATATAGATATTCCTGTTTTCTCTTATCCTTATTTTAATACTCAATAAAAATCAAAGAGCAAACTAGGAAGCTAGCCGCAGGCTGCTCAAAACACAGTTTTGAGGTTGTGGATAGAACTGACAGAGTCAGTATCATATACCTACGGCAAGGTGAAGCTGACGTAGTTTGAAGAGATTTTCGAAGAGTATAACCATTCAGGAAATTTCGATAACCCTCTACAATTTCCAGTCAAATAAATTGCATTCGTTTTCTCAAGCAGGTATACTAGTATGGATAAATAAAAAATTTAGAAAATTTAAGAATAGAAAAGAGAACAAATCTTATGGCAAAAGATATTCGTGTCTTACTTTACTACCTTTATACTCCAATTGAAAATGCAGAGCAATTTGCTGCAGATCACTTGGCTTTCTGTAAATCAATCGGCCTTAAAGGCCGTATCCTAGTCGCTGACGAGGGAATTAACGGAACAGTTTCAGGTGACTATGAAACAACTCAAAAATACATGGACTACGTTCACAGTCTCCCAGGCATGGAAGACCTTTGGTTCAAGATTGACGAAGAAAATGAACAAGCCTTCAAGAAGATGTTTGTTCGCTACAAGAAAGAAATTGTCCACCTTGGTTTGGAAGATAACGACTTTGACAATGACATCAACCCACTTGAAACAACAGGTGCTTACTTGTCTCCAAAAGAGTTCAAAGAAGCGCTTCTTGATAAAGATACCGTTGTCCTTGACACACGTAACGATTATGAGTACGACCTAGGACATTTCCGTGGAGCTATTCGCCCAGATATTCGCAACTTCCGTGAGTTACCACAATGGGTCCGTGATAACAAGGAAAAATTCATGGATAAGCGTGTCGTGGTTTACTGTACAGGTGGCGTTCGCTGTGAGAAATTCTCAGGTTGGATGGTTCGTGAAGGCTACAAAGATGTAGGACAATTGCACGGAGGAATCGCAACTTACGGTAAAGACCCAGAAGTCCAAGGTGAGCTTTGGGATGGGAAAATGTACGTCTTTGACGAGCGTATCGCCGTAGATGTCAACCATGTCAACCCAACCATCGTAGGGAAAGACTGGTTTGATGGAACACCATGTGAACGTTATGTCAA
Organism: Streptococcus sp. 1343; assembly: GCF_013277355.1. Taxonomy (NCBI): domain Bacteria; kingdom Bacillati; phylum Bacillota; class Bacilli; order Lactobacillales; family Streptococcaceae; genus Streptococcus; species Streptococcus sp. 1343. The sequence continues at coordinate 569 of NZ_VMMT01000054.1, read as the reverse complement.
CTGTGGAAATCCATTCTGTAACCGTCGTATCTTGACATCAGAAGAAAATGAAGACAAGTACCTTCGTGGATGCTCACACGAGTGCCGTGTTCATCCACGTAACCGCTATGTTTCAGAAAATGAATTGACACAAGCTGAAGTGATCGAGCGCCTAGCCGCTATCGGTGAAAGCTTGGATCAGGCAGCTACTGTATAAGATCAAACAGTCCTCAGGGGCTGTTTTTCTATGCTTTTTACTCAAAAATCTAATACTCAATGAAAATCAAAGAGCAAACTAGGAAGCTAGCCGCAGGCTGCTCAAAGCACTGCTTTGAGGTTGTAGATAAGACTGACGAAGTCAGTCCCCTCTCTCCTTCCCTTCTCCTTTTCCTTTTTTTGCCTCTCTTTTCTCCTCTTCTTCTCACCTGCCTATCCTTTTCTTCCTCCCCCTCTTTTTTCTTCTTCTTTCCCTCCCTCCTCTTTCTCCCCGCAGCCTTTCTTTTCCACTGGATTTGACCATCTCTCCTCTCTTTCTTTTTCTCCCGCTAGCCCTCATGGCCATGATCATTAGGAATTTGGAAAGTTATATC
>NZ_VMMT01000053.1:0-18733 GCF_013277355.1 Streptococcus sp. 1343 | reverse complement strand
CTGTTTTGAGGTTGCAGATAGAACTGACGAAGTCAGCTCAAAACACTGTTTTGAGGTTGCAGATAGAACTGACGAAGTCAGTAACCATACCTACGGCAAGGTGAAGTTGACGCGGTTTGAAGAGATTTTCGAAGAGTATAAAGGTGTACCGAGATGAACATCTCTTCATCAATGTCTCTGGTCGTGGGGACAAGGACGTAGCTGCGATTGCAGATTACTTAGAAGCTAAAAAATAAAAGATGGAAAAATTACAGTCCTTTCTCTCACAGAGAGCTTGTGGTTGCTGGAAACAAGCAGAGAAAGCTGTAAGGTTGGGTCCATCTGAAACGAGAGAAGAAAACATAATTCTCAAGGGAGTGCCCTTTATCGCACAGCCTGTTACAGGAGCTATCTGAGACAGGAATGAGAGATAGGAGAAATCCTATAATTGAGGTGGCACCGCGAATTTCGTCCTCACGCAAGTTGTTTTGCGTGGGGATTTTTCATACAGTCACCACGGACTAGAAGTAGAACTGAAAGGGAAATTACAATGGAACGAATCATTCATGGAGATGTCTTATCACCAATCTTGGCTTATATGCGCTTAAAGGGGCAACATAAGGTTATTTTAGAGAGTATTCCGAGAGACAAGGAAACAGCTCGTTTTTCTATCCTAGCCTATAATCCAGTTTTTGAGATTAAGTTTGAAAATGGGGTTCTCTATCAAAATGGTCAAGTGATTGATCGGGATCCCTTGGATTTCCTTTATGAAGTGATTCATAAGAGTCAGCACCACTCAGAGCTACCTTTTGGTGGTGGGGCAATTGGTTTTGTCGGTTACGATATGATTTCGCTTTATGAAGAAATTGGTCAAATCCCTGAGGATACAATTGGGACGCCAGACATGCATTTCTTTGTCTATGAGAGCTATATGGTCTTTGACCACAAGAAGGAGAAGATACATGTCATAGAGGATGCACTTTATAGTGAGCGCAGTCAAGAGGCCTTGGAAAAATCCTTGAACCAAGTGCTTGAGGAATTACGCATTCCTGCTCCAAATGAATTTGAAGACTTGGATCTATCTCCGTTAGACTTCAAACCGCATATCGCTCCTCAGAAGTTTGAGGGAATGGTAGAAACAGCTCGCGACTTGATTCGTAATGGTGATATGTTCCAATGCGTACTCAGCCAGCGCTTCTCAGCAGAAGTTACTGGAAATCCATTTGACTTCTACAGAAATCTCCGCGTGACCAATCCATCCAATTACCTCTATTTCTATGACTTTGGGGATTATCAAATCATCGGAGCCAGTCCAGAAAGTTTGGTTTCCGTCAAGAATGGCATCGTGACAACTAATCCGATTGCAGGTACGAGACCAAGAGGAGCTACGGATGAAGAGGACAAGACTTTGGCGACAGACCTGCTTTCTGATGAGAAGGAAACAGCAGAACATCGAATGTTAGTAGACTTGGGACGAAATGATATTGGCCGCATCTCTGAAACGGCCAGTGTCCAAGTCACTAAGTATATGGAAGTGGAGCTCTTCCGCTATGTTATGCATTTGACCAGCGTGGTCAAGGGGCGTTTGCTTCCAGAACTCACTGCTATGGATGCCTTGAAATCAACGCTTCCTGCTGGAACCGTTTCTGGAGCACCAAAGATTCGAGCTATGAGACGCATCTATGAACTGGAAACGGAAAAACGGGGCGTATATGCAGGAGCAATCGGCTACTTGTCTGCGACGGGTGATATGGATTTGGCCATTGCCATCCGAACCATGATTCTCAAAAATCAAAGAGCCTATGTGCAGGCTGGGGCAGGGATTGTCTACGACTCTATCGCCCAAAACGAATACCAAGAAACCATTAACAAAGCAAAATCTATGACTAGAATTGGAGAACTAAGACCATGATTTTATTGATTGACAACTATGATTCTTTTACCTATAACTTGGCCCAATACATTGGGAATTTTGAAGAAGTTCAGGTCTTGAGAAATGATGATCCCAAGCTGTATGAAGAAGCTGAAAAAGCAGATGGTCTGGTCTTTTCTCCTGGTCCTGGTTGGCCAGTTGATGCTGGAAAGATGGAAGACATGATTCGTGACTTTGCTGGCAAGAAGCCGATTCTTGGGATTTGTTTGGGCCACCAAGCCATTGCAGAAGTATTTGGTGGTAAGTTAGGCTTGGCTCCAAAAGTCATGCATGGGAAACAGAGCAATATCAGCTTTGAAGCGCCATCTGTTTTGTATCAAGGTATCGAGAATGGCCGTGCGGTCATGCGTTACCACAGCATTTTAATTGAAGAAATGCCAGAAGACTTTGAAGTGACAGCTCGTTCGACTGATGACCAAGCCATCATGGGGATTCAACACAAAAACCTGCCGATTTATGGCTTCCAGTACCATCCAGAGAGCATTGGAACGCCAGATGGCTTGTCTTCTATTCGGAATTTTATCGAGAAGGTTGTAAAGTGAGGAAACTAGGATGAAAGAGATTATTGAAAAACTAGCAAAATTTGAAAATTTATCAGGTGTGGAAATGACGGATGTCATTGAGCGTATCGTAACTGGGCGTGTAACGGAGGCGCAGATCGCTTCTCTCCTTTTGGCTCTTAAGATGAAGGGGGAAACACCTGAAGAACGCACAGCCATTGCTCAAGTCATGAGAGGACATGCCCAACATATTCCAACTGAAATTCATGATGCCATGGACAACTGTGGTACAGGTGGAGACAAGTCTTTCAGTTTTAATATTTCCACAACTGCAGCCTTTGTCTTGGCTGGTGGCGGTGTTCATATGGCAAAACACGGTAACCGCTCGATTTCTTCTAAATCTGGTTCTGCAGATGTCCTCGAAGCCTTGGGCATCAACCTAGACCTCAAACCAGCTGAACTAGGTAAGGTCTTTGATAAAACTGGAATTGTCTTTCTCTTTGCAAAAAATATGCACCCAGCAATGAAATACATCATGCCAGCTCGTTTGGAATTGGGAATTCCAACGATTATGAACTTGACTGGTCCACTGATTCATCCAATGGCTTTAGAAACACAGCTTCTTGGAATTAGTCGTCCAGAACTCCTAGAAAGTACAGCTCAGGTTTTGAAAAATATGGGTCGCAAACGTGCCATCGTGGTTGCTGGGCCAGAAGGATTGGACGAAGCTGGCTTGAACGGAACAACCAAGATTGCACTTCTTGAAAATGGCGAAATCAGCTTGTCAAGCTTTAGTCCAGCGGATTTGGGAATGGAAGGCTATGCTATGGAAGATATTCGTGGTGGGAATGCTCAGGAAAATGCAGAAATTTTGCTTAGCGTTCTGAAAAACGAAGCAAGTCCATTCTTGGAAACGACAGTCTTGAATGCTGGTCTTGGTTTCTATGCTAATGGTAAAGTTGATAGCATCAAGGAAGGAGTTGCCTTGGCCCGCGAAGTGATTGCTAGTGGCAAGGCCCTTGAAAAACTCAGACTGTTACAGGAGTACCAAAAATGAGTCAGGAATTTTTAGCACGAATTTTGGAGCAGAAGGCGCGTGAGGTTGAGCAGATGGAGCTGGAGGAAATCAAACCCCTGCGCCAAACCTATCGCTTGGCTGACTTTTTGAAGAATCATCAAGAACGTTTGCAGGTAATCGCCGAAGTTAAGAAAGCTAGCCCTAGTCTGGGAGATATCAATCTCGATGTGGATATTGTACAACAGGCCCAGACTTATGAAGCGAACGGCGCAGTGATGATTTCTGTTCTGACTGATGAGTTTTTCTTTAAAGGACATTTGGATTATCTACGGGATATTTCCAGTCAGGTACAGATTCCGACGCTTAACAAGGACTTTATCATTGATGAAAAGCAAATCATTCGAGCTCGCAATGCAGGTGCAACAGTCATCCTGCTCATTGTAGCCGCCTTGTCAGAAGAACGTCTCAAGGAACTGTATGACTATGCGACAGAGCTTGGTCTGGAAGTTTTGGTGGAAACCCACAATCTAGCTGAACTAGAGGTGGCTCACCGCCTTGGGGCTCAAATTATCGGGGTCAATAATCGCAACTTGACCACCTTTAAAGTTGACTTGCAGACCAGTGTAAATTTGGCTAAACATTTCAAAGATGATTGCTTGTACATTTCTGAATCTGCTATTTTCACAGGGCAGGATGCGGAACGAGTAGCGCCATACTTTAACGGAATTTTGGTTGGGACAGCTCTTATGCAGGCAGAGGATGTGGCTCAAAGAATCAAGGAGTTGCAAATTGACAAAGGTTAAGATTTGTGGACTATCGACCAAAGAAGCGGTGGAAACAGCCGTTTCAGCAGGAGCCGACTACATCGGTTTTGTCTTTGCAGCTAGTAAAAGACAGGTGACTTTGGAAGAGGCTGCTGAGATGGCAAAGCTTATTCCTGCAGATGTCAAAAAGATTGGTGTATTTGTTTCACCAAGTCGGGCAGAACTGCTAGAAGCGATTGAAAAAGTTGGCCTAGACTTGGTTCAAGTTCACAGTCAGGTGGCGGATGATTTGTTTGAGAATTTGCCTTGTGCCAGTATTCAGGCTGTGCAGGTGGATGGAGAGGGTCATGTGCCCAATTCTCAGGCAGACTATCTACTCTTTGATGCCCCTGTGGCTGGGAGTGGTCAGACCTTTGACTGGGGTCAACTGGATACGATTGGACTAACTCAGCCTTTCTTTATCGCAGGTGGGCTTAATGAAGACAATGTAGTAAAAGCAATTCAACACTTTACTCCCTATGCAGTAGATGTATCGAGCGGAGTGGAGACAGATGGACAAAAAAATCATGAAAAGATTAGAAGATTTATAGAGAGGGTAAAGAATGACATATCAAGAACCAAATAAAGATGGATTTTACGGAAAATTCGGCGGACGTTTTGTCCCAGAAACATTGATGACAGCAGTTTTGGAGTTGGAGAAGGCTTACCGTGAAAGTCAGGCAGACCCAAGTTTCCAAGAGGAATTGAACCAACTCTTACGCCAGTATGTGGGGCGTGAAACTCCTCTTTACTACGCAAAAAACTTGACCCAGCATATCGGCGGAGCCAAGATTTATCTTAAACGGGAAGACCTCAACCATACAGGGGCTCACAAGATTAACAATGCCTTGGGACAAGTTCTTCTGGCTAAACGCATGGGCAAAAAGAAAATTATCGCTGAAACAGGTGCTGGTCAGCACGGTGTGGCAACTGCAACTGCTGCAGCCCTCTTTAACATGGAATGTACTATCTACATGGGTGAGGAAGATGTCAAACGCCAAGCCCTCAATGTGTTCCGTATGGAGCTTTTGGGAGCCAAGGTTGAGGCAGTGACAGACGGTTCGCGCGTGCTCAAGGATGCGGTCAATGCAGCCCTTCGTTCATGGGTGGCAAATATCGACGACACCCACTATATCCTTGGTTCTGCCTTGGGGCCTCATCCATTCCCAGAAATCGTTCGTGACTTCCAAAGTGTCATCGGTAGAGAAGCTAAACAACAGTATCGCGATATGACAGGTCAAGATCTCCCAGATGCCCTAGTAGCCTGTGTTGGTGGTGGGTCGAATGCCATCGGTCTCTTCCATCCATTTGTAGAAGATGAGTCAGTAGCTATGTATGGGGCTGAAGCAGCTGGACTTGGTGTAGACACAGAGCACCACGCAGCTACCTTGACCAAGGGTCGTCCGGGTGTCCTTCACGGTTCCCTCATGGATGTACTCCAAGATGCTCATGGTCAAATTCTTGAAGCCTTCTCTATCTCGGCAGGTTTGGACTATCCTGGTATCGGTCCAGAACATTCTCACTACCACGATATCAAACGTGCCAGCTATGTTCCTGTGACGGACGAAGAAGCCTTGGAAGGATTCCAACTCTTGTCTCGTGTGGAAGGGATTATCCCAGCCTTGGAATCTAGCCATGCTATCGCCTTTGCAGTGAAATTGGCCAAAGAACTTGGACCAGAAAAGTCTATGATTGTCTGCCTATCGGGTCGTGGGGACAAGGATGTGGTTCAAGTCAAAGACCGCTTGGAAGCAGATGCAGCAAAGAAGGGAGAAGCTCATGCCTAAGACACTAACAGAAAAATTGAATGCTATAAAAGCAACTGGAAAAGGAATTTTCGTTCCTTATATCATGGCTGGTGACCACGAAAAAGGTTTGGACGGTCTTGCTGAAACAATTCACTTTTTAGAAGATTTGGGTGTCTCTGCAATTGAAGTGGGCATTCCCTTTTCAGATCCTGTCGCAGATGGACCTGTTATAGAAGAAGCTGGCTTGCGTAGTTTAGCCCACGGGACTTCTACCCAGGCTTTGGTTGAAACCTTGAAAACCATTGAAACAGAGGTTCCGCTGGTCATCATGACCTACTTCAACCCCCTCTTTCAGTACGGTGTGGAGAACTTTGTCAAAGATTTGGTAGATACAGCGGTTAAGGGCTTGATTATCCCAGACCTGCCTCATGAACATGCCAACTTTGTAGAACCATTTTTGGCAGATACAGACATTGCCTTGATACCCCTAGTTAGTTTGACAACAGGACTTGAGCGCCAGAAAGAGTTGATTGAAGGAGCAGAAGGATTTGTCTATGCTGTTGCCATCAATGGGGTGACAGGGAAATCAGGCAATTACCGCGCAGATTTGGATAAGCACTTGGCACAATTGCATCAAGTGGCTGACATCCCAGTCTTGACAGGATTTGGGGTATCTAGTCAAGCTGATGTAGAACGCTTTAATGCGGTGTCAGATGGCGTTATCGTTGGTTCGAAAATTGTAAAAGCTCTCCATCAAGGAGAGCCAATTCAGGACTTTATCAGACAAGCAGTAGCTTACCAAAAATAATCACACAAGCAGCAAGTAAGAGGAAAGGCACGAAAGGAAGTCTTTCCTTTTTCTTTTGTAGGAGAAAGGCTAGTTTTAGATATCATTTGCCAAATTACTCTGATATGAAACTTTAAGAAAAAGCTAATTATTGTAGTAATTTCTTTAAGAAAATGATATAATTCATTAAAAAGTATTCGGAGGAGGAAGAATTATGTTAAATCAGGATCTCTTTGATTCGCTCAAGGCACAAAAAATTGTAGATACTTTGATGAAAGGTCAAAAAGATTATGTCGATGAACGTCTAGAAAAAAGAGAGACAATGATAGTGTCGAATGGTTATGCATGGACGCGACCTAATCATATTGATACTGCATTTGCATCAGCAGATTTGTTTGAGTATAAATTACAATTAGCAGGACAGACTTGGGGATATTTAGAATTTGAAACAAATACAGAAAAATATGGGAAAGTATTGTTAATTATAAAGGGTAAGAAGCGACTTACGAACCAATTTCCTTTGGTACAAAAAAATAAGAGTGGCTACTTATTTGAATATGCTCAGATGAATACACTTTATCTTAATCAACATTCTTCCTACAAAAATGATGAAGATAGTCATTCCTTTCCAATTCAGATGGAGTTAGTTTCTGATGAAATGATTCAAGAAATTGAACAAGCTACCAAAAATTCGAATATCGAAAAATTTATGATTTTAACTTATGAGGCAGACTCAGAAAACAATATTATATCTGTAGATGTTGTTATGCCTGATGCACGAACTGGTCAGTTACACTTGATTCAAGATTTGTCTGAGTATATTCAATCAAGTTCGTACCATTTCGAAGAAGCTAAATATCAAGATATTCCTAATTTTTCAGAATTATCGGAAACAGAAGATTTTGAAATTATTCCAAGAATAGAAAAACAAGAAGGTCAAAAGTAGTAAGGAGTATGTAAATGTTTAATGGTCGGGTATTGAAAGAATTACGGCTGTTAAATGGTTTAAGTAGAGCAGAATTGGCTCAGAGAATTAATTTAACGGAACAAGCCATTTGGCAGTTTGAGTCCAACGAAACGAAACCTAAATTATCAACCAAAATGCATTTGGCTAACCAATTTCATGTTGATTTAACTTATTTTGAACAGGAAGAGGAGAGCATTCGATTTGATTCTTCTGTAATTGCCTTTAGAAATGCAGACCTAGCAACACGGAAAACAATAGATATTCAAACTATGTATTTACATAAGGTAGATAGTTTGATTGATTATTTTGAAAGTTTTGTAATTATACCTAATATTACAATTCATGACCTAAGTAATGTAGTGAGTGAATCTTATCATAAGGGAAAATCCATTGAGGAATTGGCTCTTTATGCCAGGGAAAAATTAGGTATTTCAAAAGATAATCATGATTTGCTTTATAAATTAGAACGTTCAGGCATCTATATCGTGGAACGATTAATTAATGGTCAAGCTGATGCTTATAGCGCATGGTCAAAATTGGGAAGACCTTATATTGTGTTGGGAACGAATAAATCATCTGTACGTCGAAATTTTGACTTAGCTCATGAGCTAGGACATATTCTTTTACACAAATATAAAGATATGAATGAAGATGGCGATCGTTTGGAGCAAGAAGCAAATTATTTTGCATCATGTTTTTTATTGCCAAAAGAAGAGTTTTTAGTCAAATTTGAAGAGAGGGTTGGCAAGCGTGTCAGCAATCCTGATAGTTATATTTTATTGAAGTCGGATTTGAATGTTTCGATACAGGCTTTAGAGTATCGAGCTTTTAAGTTAGGATTATTGACTCCAAAGCAACATTCTTACTTTTATCGTCAAATTGCGCAAAAAGGTTACAAAATGATAGAACCTCTGGATGATCAAATTTTTGTTAAAAAACCAAGCAAAGTAAAGAGTATTCTGGACGTCGTTTTGAGTAATCATCTAGTCAGTCTAGCGACTATAATGTCTAAACAAAGTATTCGTTTACAGTTTATAAGCGAAATATTTTCAGTCGAAATGAAATTTTTTGATCAGTATCAAGAAGATAAAAGAACAGATCGATTTGATAACATCATTCCTTTGTACAAAAGAAATAATTTATAATTCAACTGTGAAATAATTTCATGAAGGACATATGGCAGAAATTGGACTTTATCAAACAAGCAGTAGCTTACCAAAAATAATCACACAAGCAGCGAGTAAGAGGAAAGGCACGAAAGGAAGTCTTTCCTTTTTCTTTTGCAGGAGAAAGGCTAGAATCCCCGTTGCAGAAGCAAACTGAATCAAGATGAGCAATTCTGTTGCGCTAAAGACGAGAGCGCAAGAAGCTAAAAAAAGGAAATCCCCTGCACCCATGCGGATATCGATAAAATGAGCCAAAATTCCAAGTATGAGGAAGGAGATCATGACCAGATTCCAGCCAGAGGAAGCTATTAGGATTAGGTGGAAAGTCATCCAGACCAGTAAGGGATATTCCTGATGGCGAAAGTCGTAGATGCCCAAGGTCAAACCAGCAGTGATTAGGATGACTTGACTCAAGGAAAGTAATTCCCAAGAGTAAAGCAGAAAGAGGAGTCCTAAGCCTAGTTCAAAGAGGGCATACCAGACAGGATAGCGGACCTTGCAGTAGCGACAGCAAAAGCGATTGAAGACCTGTGAGAGAATCGGAATCAAATCTAAGGGACGCAAGCGAGTCTGACAGGAATCGCAGTGACTGGCTGGACTGATAATGGATTGCTCTGGAAAACGGTCAATGACCAAACCAAGAAAGGAAGCGAGAATACTCCCGACAAGAAAAAAATAAATATCAATCATACTTATCTATTCGTAAAAAATAGGAGAAGTAGTATAATGGAGAGACATAGATAAGATGGTGAGGTCAAGATGATAATTCGTTTTGAAGAAAAGGTGAGCACAGAAAACGCTCAGCTCGTATGCCAATGGTCCAACTCCCTTGGCAAATCCTTTCAAGAACAATGGATGGGACCAAGGATTCCTTTTCCACTGACCCTTCAAGCCTTGCAAGACTTGGAAGGAGTCTTTTCAATCTTTGATGGACACGAGTTTGTCGGGCTTATCCAGAAAATCAGGCTAGAAGACAGCAATCTTCATATTGGAAGATTCTTTATCAACCCCCAGAAACAGGGGCAGGGCTTAGGTAGGCAGGCTTTAAGGAAATTTGTTAGTTTGGCCTTTGAAAATGAAGATATAGACAGTATTTCTTTAAATGTCCTCGAAGCAAATCAAAGAGCTCAGAATCTTTACCAAAAAGAAGGATTTGAAATCGTTCAAATGGTTGAAGCACCTGTACGGAAATATATTATGAAAAAGAGGAGATAGAAAGCAAACAAAGTCTTTTCCTGTGGTTGGTAGATTCCTATATATGAAATTGATGGGATTTTAGAAAGCCGATTGGAGTGATTTTATTCATGATGGGAAAAAGGGTCTGGACAAAAATGATTGAGAAATAGTTGCTAAAAAAGCGTTTGCATGATACTATATATTGAAAGGAGGTGATAAGATGGTAGAACAAAGAAAATCAATTACCATGAAAGATGTTGCTTTAGAAGCAGGAGTTAGTGTTGGAACAGTTTCACGTGTGATTAATAAAGAAAAAGGCATTAAAGAAGTAACCTTGAAAAAAGTGGAGCAAGCGATTAAAACTTTGAATTACATTCCAGATTACTATGCTAGAGGAATGAAAAAAAATCGAACAGAAACGATTGCAATCATTGTACCAAGTATCTGGCATCCCTTCTTTTCAGAATTTGCTATGCATGTGGAAAATGAAGTCTATAAGAGAAATAACAAATTACTCTTATGTTCTATCAATGGTACAAATAGAGAGCAAGACTATCTGGAGATGTTGCGTCATAATAAAGTTGATGGAGTGGTTGCCATTACCTATAGTCCAATTGAACATTACTTGACGTCAGGAATTCCCTTTGTTAGTATTGACCGCACATACTCAGATATTGCCATTCCTTGTGTTTCATCAGATAATGATGCAGGTGGAAGAGAAGCAGCTAAACAATTAATTAGTAAAGGATGTCAGCATTTAGCCTTTGTGGGCGGACATAATACAACCATTAATGAAACCAAACGTCGTAGAATTTCCTTTGAAAAGTATGTCCAAGAGCATAAAATACCTCTTAGTATTTTTGATTTGGATGAGACAGTTACTGACTATCATGGAAAGCTAGAGAGTTTCTTGGAAGACAATCATTCTATAGATGGAATTTTTACAATTAACGACTTTGCAGCTTTAGATGTTATTGATATACTAGAAAAAAATGGTAAACGTATTCCTCATGATGTCCAAATTATTGGATACGATGGAATTAAAATGGCTGGAGATAGAGATTATCTACTTTCAACTATTGAACAACCATTGGAAGAAATGGCAAAAGAAGCGGTTCGGATTTTGTTTGATATTATTGATGGAAAGACTGTTAATTTGCAGACAATCCTACCAGTGAAATTTGTTGAAGGAAAAACAACAAAAAATGAAAATAAGTCTTGACAGAAAACGCTAACAATGTTAGAATGAATTCAGATAAAAAAAGATTTATTTTTTTAAAACAAAAATGAAACGTTTCAAAAACAAAACAAATAGACAGCGCCAAGCGTTATCTTTTTCGACCAAAAATGAAACGTTTCAAAAAAGGAGGTTGCTATGAATAGCAAAGCGAAGCAAGTTTCTCTTTGGGAAAGAATCAAGAAACAAAAACTCTTGTTATTGATGACTGTCCCTGGTTTAGTTTTAACCTTTATCTTTAAATACATTCCTATGTACGGGGTTTTAATCTCATTTAAAGATTACAATCCCTTAAAAGGAATTTTAGGGAGTGATTGGATTGGTTTTTCTGAGTTTACAAAATTCATATCCTCTCCCAACTTTGGTATCTTGTTAGCCAATACTTTAAAATTAAGTATCTATGGTTTATTGCTTGGCTTTTTACCACCAATCATTCTTGCTATTATGCTCAATCAACTCTTGAGTGAAAAAGTTAAAAAACGAATTCAGCTCATTTTATACGCACCAAACTTTATCTCAGTCGTTGTTATCGTTGGTATGATTTTCCTTTTCTTTTCAGTGGGAGGACCAATTAACAATTTTCTCTCTATGTTTGGAATGAAGGCTGACTTCTTGACAAATCCAGACTTCTTTAGACCTTTATACATCTTTAGTGGTATCTGGCAAGGAATGGGGTGGGCTTCAACGCTCTACACGGCAACGTTGGTAAATGTAGATCCAGCCTTAGTAGAAGCAGCACGACTGGATGGAGCCAATATCTTCCAACGAATCTGGCACATTGATATTCCAGCTCTTAAGCCTATTATGGTTATCCAATTTGTTTTAGCTGCAGGTGGAATCATGAATGTCGGATATGAAAAAGCATTCCTGATGCAGACATCGTTGAACTTGCCAACTTCTGAAATTATCTCTACATATGTCTATAAAGTTGGTCTTGTATCAGGAGACTATTCTTACTCAACAGCGGTTGGTTTGTTTAATGCAGTGATTAACGTAGTATTGCTAGTCGCGGTTAACCAAATCGTTAAACGCGTGAATAATGGTGAAGGAATTTAAGGAGGGAAGCATGAAAAATTCGATTATGGATACAAAATTTGATAGACGTATCTTACTCTTAAATAAAATCATTATTGTCTTTATCGTTTTGATAACCTTACTTCCTTTACTTTATATCGTCGTAGCATCCTTTATGGATCCTAAGGTTCTGGTTAGTAGAGGGATTAGCTTTAATCCAGCCGATTGGACGGTAGAAGGTTACCAGCGTGTATTCAGTGACCAATCTATTCTAAGAGGTTTTATCAATTCTCTACTATACTCTTTTGGCTTTGCGGCTTTAACAGTCTTGCTATCTGTGTTTACAGCTTATCCTCTTTCTAAGAAAGACTTGGTAGGGCGCCGTTGGATTAACTACTTCTTGATTGTAACCATGTTCTTTGGTGGTGGTTTAGTCCCAACTTACTTGCTGGTAAAAGATTTGGGCATGCTGAATACTCCATGGGCTATCATTGTTCCAGGTGCTGTCAATGTTTGGAATATTATTCTTGCTAGGGCTTATTTCCAAGGATTGCCTGAAGAATTAGTTGAAGCAGCGGTCATTGATGGTGCAAATGATTTACAGATTTTCTTCAAAATCATGCTTCCTCTTGCAAAACCAATTATGTTTGTTCTCTTCCTCTATGCTTTTGTCGGCCAGTGGAACTCATACTTTGATGCAATGATTTATATCAAGGATCCAAACTTGGAACCATTGCAACTAGTACTTCGTAAAATTCTCATTCAGAGCCAACCAGGTCAAGACATGATTGGAGCACAAGCGGCTATGAATGAAATGAAACGTTTAGCTGAATTGATTAAATACGCAACTATTGTCATTTCTAGCTTGCCATTGATTGTTATGTATCCATTCTTCCAAAAATACTTTGATAAAGGAATTATGGCTGGTTTACTTAAAGGATAAAAAAAGAAAAAATAAAAGGAGTTTTCTCATGAAATTCAAAACATTCTCAAAATCAGCAGTTTTGTTGACAGCTAGTTTAGCAGTACTTGCAGCCTGTGGCTCAAAAAATACAGCTTCAAGTCCAGATTATAAGTTGGAAGGTGTAACATTCCCGCTTCAAGAAAAGAAAACATTGAAGTTTATGACAGCTAGTTCACCTCTAGCACCAAAAGACCCAAATGAAAAGTTAATTTTGCAACGTTTGGAGAAGGAAACTGGCGTTCATATTGACTGGACCAACTACCAATCCGACTTTGCAGAAAAACGTAACTTGGATATTTCTAGTGGTGATTTACCAGATGCTATCCACAACGACGGAGCTTCAGATGTGGACTTGATGAACTGGGCTAAAAAAGGTGTTATTATTCCAGTTGAAGATTTGATTGATAAATACATGCCAAATCTTAAGAAAATTTTGGATGAGAAACCAGAGTACAAGGCCTTGATGACAGCACCTGATGGGCACATTTACTCATTCCCATGGATTGAAGAGCTTGGAGATGGTAAAGAGTCTATTCACAGCGTCAACGATATGGCTTGGATTAACAAAGATTGGCTTAAGAAACTTGGTCTTGAAATGCCAAAAACTACTGATGATTTGATTAAAGTCCTAGAAGCTTTCAAAAACGGGGATCCAAATGGAAATGGAGAGGCTGATGAAATTCCATTTTCATTTATTAGTGGTAACGGAAACGAAGATTTTAAATTCCTATTTGCTGCATTTGGTATAGGGGATAACGATGATCATTTAGTAGTAGGAAATGATGGCAAAGTTGATTTCACAGCAGATAATGATAACTATAAAGAAGGTGTCAAATTTATCCGTCAATTGCAAGAAAAAGGCTTGATTGATAAAGAAGCTTTCGAACATGATTGGAATAGTTACATTGCTAAAGGTCATGATCAGAAATTTGGTGTTTACTTTACATGGGATAAGAGTAATGTTACTGGAAGTAATGAAAGTTATGATGTTTTACCAGTACTTGCTGGACCAAGTGGTCAAAAACACGTAGCTCGTACAAACGGTATGGGATTTGCACGTGACAAGATGGTTATTACCAGTGTAAACAAAAACCTAGAATTGACAGCTAAATGGATTGATGCACAATACGCTCCACTCCAATCTGTGCAAAATAACTGGGGAACTTACGGAGATGACAAACAACAAAACATCTTTGAATTGGATCAAGCGTCAAATAGTCTAAAACACTTACCACTAAACGGAACTGCACCAGCAGAACTTCGTCAAAAGACTGAAGTAGGAGGACCACTAGCTATCCTAGATTCATACTATGGTAAAGTAACAACCATGCCTGATGATGCCAAATGGCGTTTGGATCTTATCAAAGAATATTATGTTCCTTACATGAGCAATGACAATAACTATCCAAGAGTCTTTATGACACAGGAAGATTTGGACAAAATTGCCCATATCGAAGCAGATATGAATGACTATATCTACCGTAAACGTGCTGAATGGATTGTAAATGGCAATATTGATACTGAGTGGGATGATTACAAGAAAGAACTTGAAAAATACGGACTTTCTGATTACCTCGCTATTAAACAAAAATACTACGACCAATACCAAGCAAACAAAAACTAGAGGTTGATTATGGGAGATAAGAAATACACAGTAGAAAAAGCCAATCGTTTTATAGCAGAAAATAAACATCTCGTTAATACTCAATATAAGCCTGAAGAACATTTTTCAGCTGAGATTGGTTGGATCAATGATCCAAATGGATTTGTCTATTTTCGTGGAGAATACCATCTCTTTTATCAATTCTATCCATATGATAGTGTTTGGGGACCTATGCACTGGGGACATGCTAAAAGTAAGGACTTGGTGACTTGGGAGCACTTGCCAGTGGCACTTGCTCCTGACCAAGACTACGACAGCAATGGTTGCTTCTCAGGCTCTGCAATTGTCAAAGACGATCGCCTCTGGCTCATGTATACTGGAAACATCGAAGAAGAAACCGGTGTTCGTCAAGTGCAAAATATAGCATTTTCAGACGATGGGATTCACTTTGAAAAGATTGAACAAAATCCAGTTGCAACTGGAGCAGACTTGCCAGATGAGTTGATTGCTGCTGATTTCCGTGATCCAAAACTCTTTGAAAAAGATGGACGCTATTACTCCGTAGTAGCTGCTAAACACAAGGATAACGTGGGCTGTATCGTTCTACTAGGGTCCGATAACCTAGTAGAATGGCAGTTCGAATCCATCTTTTTAAAAGGGATAGAACACCAAGGCTTCATGTGGGAATGCCCAGATTACTTTGAGTTAGATGGGAAGGATTGCCTTATTATGTCACCCATGCGTTATCAGCGTGAGGGAGACTCATATCATAACATCAATTCATCGGTTTTGTTCACGGGTAAGGTAGATTGGGAAGAAAAACTTTTTATTCCAGAATCAGTTCAAGAAATTGATCATGGCCAAGACTTCTATGCGCCTCAAACATTGTTGGACGATCAAAATCATCGTATCCTGATTGCTTGGATGCAGACATGGGGGCGTACCCTTCCAACCCATGACCAAGAACACAAATGGGCTGGTGTCATGACTTTACCTAGAATTCTAAGATTGGAAGATGGCAAACTAAGACAATTCCCTGTTAAAAAAGGCCAATATCAAATCCAAATAGATAAAGATTGTCATTTCCACTTAGGAAATGATACAGATTATCTTGAATTTGGTTATGACAGTAATGCGCAGCAAGTTTACATTGATCGTAGCCATCTTGTTCAAAAAATTCTAGGTGAAGAAGAACAGGACACTAGTCGACGGTATGTAGATATTGAAGCTAAAGAATTGGAAGTTGTTCTAGATAAAAATTCCATCGAGATTTTTGTCAATCAAGGTGAAGCAAGCTTGACTGCAACTTATTACTTAACGGTGCCAGCTGAGCTATCACGAATTGATTAAAAATTAAGTTATTTCTCCTAAAGAAAAAGTTCTCTTTCTAAAATAGTGGAAAGAGGACTTTTTGTGTTTTGGGTATATAAGCTTAGTTTATGGTATTTGTAAAATTGGTGTTGGATTATGATTTAAGCTAGTTTTCTAAAGAATTTGAAAAAAATTTTATTTAAGCAAAAAAACCTTGGTTCCAAGACTTTTCCTGTTGTATTTATATGCCTCCTACAGGGATCGAACCTGTGACCCACGGATTAAGAGTCCGCTGCTCTGCCAGCTGAGCTAAGGAGGCAAAGAAAAAAGCTGTATTGGTGCCGAAACTTCACGGTTTGTATTGAACCCGCGCAATTAAGCAGGTGGGCAACTCGCTCTAACTGAAGCTGTTTCCGTGTGAGACGGCCTACATGCTGTTAGAAGACTTTTGTTTCCCTAATAATACAAAAAATAGTCGGTCAACACTTAAGTGTGAAGTCGTACACCACAGCGTTTCTATACTTATATGATACCACTTTTTCAAAAAAAATCAAGAGGAAAGTGCAATTTTTTGAAAAGGATTTCAGATTTTTCGCAAACGGTCGATAGCTTCCTTTCTTTGAGCCAAGGCCCGTTCATATTTACCAGTATCTTCTGCTTGGAAATAGTGATGATTACGAATTTTTTCTGGCAGATAGTCTTGCTTGACCCAATTTCCAGGATAGTTGTGTGGATAGAGATAGTCTTGGGCATTGCCAAGTTCCTTGCTTCCACTGTAGTGCCCATCACGCAGGTGTCGCGGAATAGGCAAGTGCCCTGATGTTTTGAGGTCAGCAAGTGCCTTATCCATAGCTACATAGGCTGAGTTGGATTTTGGAGAAAGGGCCAAATCAATCACGACATTGGCAATGAGAATGCGGGCTTCTGGGAATCCAATCCTTTGTGCAGCATCCAGAGCAGTCACGGTATGAATCTGGGCTTCAGGGTTGGCCAAACCGATATCTTCATAGGCGATAACGGTCAAGCGTCGAGCGAGACTTGGCAAATCACCAGCCTCAATCAAGCGGGCAGCATAGTGGAGACTAGCATCCACATCCGAGCCACGGATAGACTTTTGCAGGGCTGAGAGGACATCGTAGTGTCCATCCCCATCTTTGTCCATAGTAATATAACTCCGCTGCAGGCTATTTTCCATGATATCAAGGGTGATATGGCGAATGCCCTCGTCATTCTCAGGGGTAGAGAGAATAGCCAGGTCCAGCGAGTTAAAGGTAGAGCGCAGGTCTCCGTTTGTAGAGGTTGCGATGAAATCCAGCACATCCTCATCTAGTTCTACTGGAAAATCAAAACCACGCTCAGGGTTACTTAGAGCTATCTGCAGGGCCTCTTTGACGTCTTGGTTAGACAGAGGTTCTAACTCAAAAATTTGAACTCGGCTACGGATGGCAGGAGTGACCGAGAAGAAAGGATTTTCAGTCGTAGCGCCAATCATGATGACCAGTCCGCTTTCCAAGAGAGGCAAGAGGAAGTCCTGCTTGGTTTTATCTAGTCTATGAATCTCGTCTAGTAATAGGACGAGACCACCAGAGAATTTAGCCTCTTCCGCAATTTCTTGCAGTCGCTTTTTACTATCAACTGTCGCATTGAAAGTTCGAAAGGCATACTTGGTCGTTCCAGCGATGGCAGAGGCAATACTGGTTTTGCCGATTCCCGGAGGGCCATATAGAATCATGGAGGACAGGCGGTTGGCTTCCACCATGCGGCGGATGATTTTTCCAGGTCCGACCAGATGCTCCTGACCGATGACCTGGTCGATGGTTTTAGGGCGCATGCGAAGCGCGAGATTGTCTGGCATAGCAGTCCTTTCTAGCGTGGATTTGAGTAGAATGACTCATCTACTATATCCATTCTAGCCTATTAGTTGTGATATTTCAATGGTTTTGTAATAATCAGGGAGTGAGATAGAATCTTTTTTACTATTTAATTTAATGAGGAGAGGTATCAGCATGAGAGATTTGATTTTCTTTAAAGCTCAAAATAGGATAGTTGAGCCTAAAGAAGTGGAAGTGCTGACTTGAGAAATAATATTGCTGAATGTCATTGTATGAACTATAATGAAAAGAGAGGTGATAAGCAATGGAAATGATGGAACTACCAAGTCAGGAAATTTTGATTTTTACAAAACAAATTCGTCATTGGATTCTTAGTGATCAAGTTATTTCAGGGAAAAGAAAACTTTTCTTCCGAGAAGATACTCCAAAAGAGATTTTAGATTTGTACGAAAACATTAAATCTAAACTTGATTTTGCTTACCAAGAAGTTCATTCTAATAATGGGTTGAAAAAATATGAAAAATAGAATAATTGATGTTTTTGAAGTAGTAAATCGCCTCCTTGTAATAACTGTTGAAAATCCTGATTTTGAATACTTGAGAGTTAATCATACTCAATGAAAATCAAAGAGCAAACTAGGAAACTAGCCGCAGGCTGTACTTGAGTACGGTAAGGCGACGTTGACGTGGTTTGAA
>NZ_VMMT01000052.1:0-10763 GCF_013277355.1 Streptococcus sp. 1343 | reverse complement strand
TGAAAATCCAATTCAAACCACGTCAGCTTCACCTTGCCGTAGGTATGGTTACTGACTTCGTCAGTTTCATCTACAACCTCAAAACTATGTTTTGAGCTGACTTCGTCAGTTTCATATGCAACCTCAAAACAGTGTTTTGAGCTGACTTCGTCAGTCTTATCTACACCCTCAAAACTGTGTTTTGAGCAACCTGCGGCTAGCTTCCTAGTTTGCTCTTTGATTTTCATTGAGTATAATTCAATTACCATTATTTTCTCCGATTTCTTGATAGTTTATAAAAAACCTAGGCTGTCACTCCTAAACAGTATGACAACCTAGTTTCAACAATTTACATTTTATAGGAGCGCATTATTTTGCTTTTGCTGCGTACTCTTCGTTACGTTTGATCATTTGTTTTCTGTACCAAGCAAAGATACCGATATAGAATACAAGGAAGACTACTGCACCAAGGATTGCTTTGATATCACCTGTTGTAGTGTTACCAATTGTCCAACCAAGAAGTTTTTCGATTGGTCCTTCAAGAGTTGAGTGAGTGATCAATTGAGTTTCGCTCACACCTGCTGGGAAGGCACCTACACCTTTAGCAAGTTCTGTTGCAAATGGTGCGATAAGTGTACCTGAAAGAAGGAAGAGTGGCAACAAGAGTGTTCCGAAGATGATCATACGGAGCAATTTACCACGAGTTACAACCAAGAGAGCTGGAGTAACACCCATAGCGATGATACCTGCAAGTGGCAAGATACCATTTCCGACTTTTGAAAGAAGCACTGCTTCAATCAACATGATTGGTGCAAGTACGTTGGCACAAGCCCAGATTTCAGCACGACCAGCGATGAATGGCCAGTCAAGACCGATGTTGAATTTACGTCCTTGAAGACGTTTAGTAGCAACGTTTGTAATACCTTGTGATAGTGGTTCTACGGCTGCGATGAACCAAGAACCGATAAGTGAGAAGAGTTCCAAAGATACACCGGCAGTCAAACCAAGAGACAACCATCCTTTAATAACCAGACGCCATTTATCTGCATCTTCAACACCTGCAATTGGATGTGGAGTTCCCATAATACCGATAACAATACCAAGAATGAAACCGATGAAGAATTTAGAACCCCAGAAACCGATTTTCTTGTTCAATTTTGCAGCGTCAAAGTCATATTTATCAAGACCTGGGAAGAATTTTTCAAAAATCTTATCCAAAACCATGATAACTGGGTTCATCATGTAGTTCATGTGAGTTGATGTCATTGGTGATGAACTTGGAGCGTTCAGAAGGTCATCAAATGTAGGTTTCATCAAGTCAGAGTTGATAATTTTCAACACACCAACAAGGACGATAGCTGCTGTAGCAATAAAGAGCGAAACCCCTTGACTCACACCGTTGTTATCTGCATACCATTTAATCAAAAGACCTGTGATAGACAAGTGCCAGATATCAAAGATATCAACGTCAAGTGTATCAGTTTTCTTCATAGCTAGCATCACTATGTTGACAATCAACATGATGAGCAAGAAGTAAAGTGTCCAAGCAGATCCCCAAGTGATTGTTGCAAGTGGTGCCCAACCAACGTCGGTAATACTCAATTGGATACCAGTGTTTTCAACGAATTTTGCAAGTGATGCTGAGAAAGCACCATTTAGCATACCGATGATGGCGCCGATACCAGTAAGAGCGATGGCAAGTTTGATACCACCTTCAAGCGCTTTGGAGAATTTCACTCCAAAAAGTAAAGCCAATACTGTCAAAATGATTAACATGATGACAGGACCACCCATATCTAAGACGGGTGTAAAGACCTCTTTGATTAGGTCAAAGATTGCATCCATAACAGTTCCTCCCTTTTTTATGTTATATGAATGTTAACAAATTAAAATTAGCTTAATCCGTGTTCTTTGATGGCTGCTTCAATATTGTCAAATACTGGAGCACTCATAGCTGGGATACGGAATAAGATTGGTCCGGCTTCGATAACTGGAATACCTGGGTCAAAACCAAGGTCTGTCGCAGCAATTGGTGTGAAGATGTCATAACCTTTGATAAGATCTTCGTTAACGTCTTTGACCATGACTGCATCACAGTGCACATCGTAACCACGGTTTGAAAGTTCTTCTTCAAGAGCACTTTTAATTTGGTGGCTTGAGTTAACACCTGCACCGCAGGCAGCAAGAATTTTAATCATATGGATCTCCTCCGATTTAATATTTTTAATAGACAAGATTAAGCGATTGCTTCAGCGATATAAGCATAGAGGGCTTCTGGTTCAGAAATCTTTGATAGGTCTTCAAGATGACCATTTCCAGTAAAGAAGTCCATCAACTGAGCAAGAATATTCGTTTGACTTGAACTCGAGTTATTGATGATAAAGAAGAGCAAGGATACTTCTACTTCCTTATCTGGCGCAATCATATTATGGAAAGTCACCGGTTTCTCTAATCGAACGACCACAACTTTTTCAGCTAGATTATGAACAATATCTGTGTGAGGAATAGCCACATTCGGCAAATCCTTACCCAAAAATTCCATATCTAAGCCAGTTGGAAATGACTTTTCACGCGTGATCAAGGCTTCACGATAGGTCGGAGTTACGATTTCTCGTTCTTCCAATAAAGTTGAAACCTGATCAAAGAGATGTTCTTGATTATCCGCTTCTAAGCAAAACACAAGGTTTTTGTCAAAGAAATGATCTAATCCCATAAGGTTTTCCCTTCTTTCCATTAACTTTACGCTATAAGTATAACACTATGTGAAACCGTTGTCAATAGTTTTCTGTTGATTTTTGTCTCTTTTTTTATATTTTTGTTGTGTTTATAGTTTGTTATATAAAAATAAACACACAAACAAATACTCCAAGCATTTTTTCTGTTCTAATACTAGAGCAAACTAGGAAGCTAGCCTCAGGTTGCTCAAAACACTATTTTGAGGTTGTGGATAGAACTGACCAAGTCAGTAACCATATCTACGACAAGCCGACGTTGACGTGGTTTGAAGAGATTTTCGAAGAGTATTATTTTCCTTCTTTATCAGGAAATAGATAGCCAATCCCTACACAAGCCAGCACACCTGCTCCAATCACCAAGCCACTTGAAATTGGCAACAGGTCCAAAATTGCATTTGCGATGATAAAGGCAATAATCAAACACATCAGACTAGCCTTGTAGTCTTTTTTCAAAAGATTCTCTAGAGTGAAAAAGAGGAACAGACCCACCGGAATCAAAGACCATAGGCTGACATTCAAACTTGGCTAGCCAACAGAACCAAAATACAATACTGTCACTGCTGCTAATAAAAAGACAATTCCCAATAATTTTTTCATTTGTTTATCTCCAATTTTTTTATGAACTTGAGTTCTCTGATAGTGAAGCCTCACGTCCCTTACAAAAATCATTATAGTAGAGGTCAGTTTCAAGAACAAGTTCTTTTGCCTATCTGGTCTCTATATCAGTCTAAGTGGTTAAATAATGGCGATAAAATAAGGAAGCAGGTGAAAAACTACCTCCCAAATGAAAAGGAATTAAGCAACCAAACGCTACTTAATTCCTTGAAATTGTCTCATCACCTCTATTAGCCTTTAAATTTTGAAAGACTCTATTTGCTAATCAATATTTGTCAATACTAACCCTTTCAATCAATTCATTAGTTTTCTAAACTAAGTCTATTAATAAATCCAAAAAGAGTATCAATAGTAAAGTAAACTAAATAATTGAGTTATAAATAGCTATTTTCACAAAACTGTTTCATCATCACACCATCTCAGTACATAAACCATTTTTTCATCTATAGCTTTTGTCTTAATCTTAATCTTTTTTCTTTAATCCAAGAAATGCACCTAAGGTAAACATTATTCCGGCAACCAATGACGTGAAGACTTCGCTAACTGTTCCGGTTTTTGGTAACCTATCATTGTTAGTAGTTGATTTACTATCAATATTGGTATCTTTATTAGCTATGTTCTCTGGTTCATTAAGATAAACTTCCTTCTCATTTTCAAAGTTTTTATCATTTTTATCAGGAACTGGAGCTGTAACATCCTTAGTTGAATCAGATCTTTGACTTTCATCTAATTGACTATAATTTACTTGTACAGGAACTGTAGTTTTGACATCTTTAGTTGAATCAAATTTGTGTGAATGATCTTCTCTTTGTAAATCCTCTTTTCTGTGACTTTCATCTAATTGATTATGATTTGCTTGCACCTTATCTTTCTTTTTGGATACATCAAAAGTAGGTTTATTTTCCTCTTCCTTTTTCTCCTCTATTTTCTTGAATACAGGTTTTATAAGGGTATCTTTTGATAGATTAATAACATAACCAGCATCTTTTTTGCCTTCGACACCAGAAATTTCCCAACCATCAAATTGATAGCCTTTTTCTAATTCACCCTTATAAACAGGTAAAATGAAATCTTCTTCCGACACTATCGTTGAACTCATTTCTTTTCCATTTTGAATGGTCACAGTCACCCTATGAGGTTTTAGTTCGCTCACCTCTCCCGTATCTTTATTTAAAATAAATTCTTTTACGGTTGTATTTCTTGCGAAATCTTTTACAAGAATCTTAATATTTAGTGTCTTATCTGTTAGTTGTTTAATATCATCAAATGATGTATATTCTTTTCCATTTACATAAATATGTTGTTCTTGAATCTCACCATCGAATCCATTATTTCTTTTATCATTGATGTTAAAGACTACAGATTTTCCATCAGCATATTCGATACTAGTATTTCCCTTGGGATCAATGTTTACTTCTGGTTTAACATTATCATATAAAAATTGATAGTGTACTCCAACCGCTTTCGCATTCAAATTGCTATAGCCAGTTTGCAGATAAACATTTCCATCCATATCTGTTACCTTATCTGGAAATCCGTTTGCTTTATAATCTTTCATCCCCCAGTCCATGATGTCACCGTCTTTAACATTAAGCTTAACGTTAAAATCTCTAGTGTTATCAATGTGTAAATCTCCGTAGATTAAATAATTATCTACAACCGATTCATTAACTCTCAATTCCCAGTTAAAACCACCCTTATCAGAAATCTTACCTCTTAAATAAAATTCTGGATTTCGTACATAAATTTTATTAGATTTAGATGGATTAAAGTAGTTCTTATCCATTGAAAGGTTTACTGGTTTGGTATCAATAAATAACATGGAGCCATCTTCTTTTATAGCTTCTACATTAGAATATTCCTCCCCATGATACTCTTTATTATCTTTACCAAATAATACAAGTTTAGAGGAATCTGTCACAAGATTTCCATCTTTATCGATTGCTTCCCCTTTATCATTCATGTTAAAGGTAAACACTTGATATCTTACAATGTTAAAGCCGTCCAAAGCCGACATTAATACTGATTGAGTGCTTCTTCCATCTTTAACATTTCTACTATCAGCATAAATTGTTGTTTCTGAAAGGACTCTTAGATTAGGATTGGCCTTTTGTATTTTTGCTATATCTTCATTGCTATAGACTCCATTTCCTTCTAACATATCCGTTTTTCCAGGATTATAGGTAGTCACTTTTAGTGCATAGCCTTTTCTCAGAATGATATTATCCTTTAATAGATATTGTTGTTTTTCTGAATCAGAATAGATTTTACCAGATTCCATTTCAGTTAAATTGTTTGGTTTGTTTTTTGAAAGATCACCTTCTCCTAATTCTATTACATTCCCATAACTTGATGCATAGGGATATTCTGTTTTAGTTTCCCTATTTTTTTCAGGCATTCTAATTTTAGTTTTAGCTTTTGTTTTACCCTTATCTTTTACAAGGATATTCATATCACCCGTAAAGGATAGACCATCGACTACATCATTTGTATTTGCAAATAAGTCAAAGGTTAGAGTTTTAGTTTGTGGGTCGTATTTACTTGCCTTAATTTCTATTAATTTGAAGCCATTGCCATAGTAAGCCTTAGCATTTTTGGATACATTACTTACTTTTCCAAGAATTTCAAAATGTCCATCCTTTGATGGGCTTAATACTCCACCAAGTTTTGATTTAACATCATCAAGTTTCTCAGTTTCATATTCTAGAGCACTCTTATCTTCATAGGCAGTTATATTTCCTTCATCGTCATATTGATAATCAAGCTCTACTGTTCTTTTTCCACCAGTTACAAAGTCATATTCTTCCCTATATTTCTTTTTAATGAGTTTCTTTAGGTCTTTATTTTCAAAGTCTCTAATTGTTGAAATAGTTTTATTTATTTCAAGGCTAGCTTCTCCCTCAACTGAACTTTCTTCAGCTGGTTTTGAATCTTCATCCTTAGCTTGATTATTATTGGTATTTTCCTCTGGGCTCTTTGCATTTTTGAGTTTTTCTTCAGAAATTTCACCTAGTTTTTCATATTTAGAAGCATCTTTGTCAGGATCTACTAGGTAATAAGAAATCATTCCTTTTTCATCAGCTTGGTCATCAAATTTAATTCTATGGATTTTGGTGAAGTTGCTTGCACCATCTAGGGCGATTACTTCGATGATTTTTCCTCTTAAATCTCCTGCTCCGCTAATTTCGTAGATAGTATTTCCATCTTTATCAAGCTTCCTATTTCTTCCCTCACCCTCTCCGGCGTAAGTTACATCAAGACTTTTCTCAACATCTCCATACTTATCGACAAGAGCTGCACCTGCGTACCATACTTCGTTGGCTACTTCTTCAAATTTCTCAGGATGTTCTTTTTGGTCTCTAGCAAACAAGGTTTCGTGTTTGTACTCATCCTTTACCTTGTGGTAGGTATCTTTTGCGATCAATTTAATTTTATCTGGATTAGAAAAATCAATTGAAATAATTTTTGGAGCTGTATTATCAATTTTTACTGGTATATAAGAAACTTGCCATGGATAATCCTTGGTTAATCTATATTTGAATTTGTAGAAGTATTGACCCTCAGCTATTGATTCAAATTGTCCTCTTATCCTAGTAGCTGGATCTTGGTTATCCTTACTTTCTGGTTCATTTTCTTCTCTACCTCTAGGGTTATAGATGAGTCCATCCCACTTCAAATCACCCCAAACTTTTAGTTTAGATGATTTGATTCCCTTTGCATCATTGCTTTTAGAATTTAAAATTCCTCTAATAAAGTGTTCTCTCGAAATGACTTTTAAGTCTCTTTGATTTTCTCCCTCTTTATTTGTATTTACTATTGAAATCAATCCTTCTTCTGCACTTCTTAATACAAGTGGAGAAGGGGTTAATCCTCTTTCTAGTGAAACACTTTGTGGTTCTCCCTTTGAGTCAAGTGGATATACCCTAGCAACATTAGATCCACTAGTGGATTCTGCATGAATACCTTGGTTGTTAAAGGCAAATAAGTCTGGGTCTTGGTCTAGTGATGTAATATTTTTATCTTTTCTGTTTTGAATAATAGCTGCTGGATTAAATTTATCTATACCATGTTCTCCACCAATACCCTTGTTCAAGGTTCCAGGAATTTTCGGTTTACCATCATCATCATAACCTTCCATTGTTTTTGATTTTGAACCCTCTTCCCAGGCCCATTTATCAAGGATTGGTTCGTGGTTCCAATTCCCAGCAAATCCCATTAGAGGCATCGACAAAGAAGGTTGGAAGTTTATTTTCTTCCCGTTAGAGTTTAGAGCTTCCATTTCTTCCACTGACTCAAAATGAATAAATGATTCTACAAATTTATTTTTGTCTTTAGCCTCTCCAACATTTATAACCGCATTCAAATCAAAGCTAGAATTTGCGCCTATAGTGAAAGTATCATGCTCAAATGTGATATTTGCTCCTTTGATTTTTTCTGGATGGATTTCTGGAACAATTTGCTTCCCATCTGGAGATTTTTCATCTTTATATGTTTCATCCAGTTTTAATCTGTCAGTTAGAGAATCTGTAGTTATCGCTGATGCTGAAACTTTAAAGGTTAAAGGTCTGTCTGATGTATTGTGAAGCTTAACTGTAAAATATTTTTCTTCTCCTTTTATTTCTTT
Source organism: Streptococcus sp. 1343 (assembly GCF_013277355.1). Taxonomy (NCBI): domain Bacteria; kingdom Bacillati; phylum Bacillota; class Bacilli; order Lactobacillales; family Streptococcaceae; genus Streptococcus; species Streptococcus sp. 1343. The sequence continues at coordinate 2,810 of NZ_VMMT01000052.1, read as the reverse complement.
AAGAGAAATAGAACCATAAGAGTTTACCAAACCTTTAGAATCCTTGTTTTTGAAAGTCGCTACAACTTCATTTCTCAAAGCATTGGCAACATTAATTAGCCCTGCTCCCTGTTGTCTAGGTGATGCAAAGTATTGGCTTTTTTCTTTCCAAGACGTTGCGTCCATCATAGGTCGCGCAGTATTTTGTAAAGCAATTTTTGTAAGACTTGTAAGGTCTATTTTGTCATCTCCCTCAAGATTTTTCAATACAGGTCTTTCAAGCATTTCCTTTAACTTCGGTCTAATCAAAACAGTAGAAGCTGCTACGATTGGAGTTGCCATACTAGTTCCTGACATATAGCCATAAGTTGATTTCCCATTAATGACATTGAGAGTAGATTTAATGTTTTTACCAGGTGCTGAAACATCGGGTTTTAAAAGTAAATCTACTCTTGGCCCCCAAGATGTGGATCCTGCTGGAACGATGATATCTTCTTTATAGAGTTCTTTGTCTGTGTCAGGTGCAAACTTAAAGTCAATCTCTTTTTCGTCACCTACATTCGGTTTGTTGGAATTAAAACTTTCCATATCAATTGGATAGTATTGCTCCAATTTATCTTTAAAATCTTCTTTATTATTTCTTTTGACTTCAGTTTTTTTATCAGGATTAATCATGTTCCATAGCTTTACACCATCATCTCCTGAAATTGAAAACACTTGACTTTTAGTACCTTCATCCGCTTCATATCCCATAGCTGGAAGCTCTGTCCAATTATCTCTATTGTAGTAATTGACAGTATTTACAACCATAATGGCGCGTGCGCCCTTATCCGTAGCTTTTTTAAAAGCATTTTTTAAATCCTTTGTATAAATTCTATCCATTACTGCAATTTTGCCCTTAAGATCCAAACCTATCAAATCTTGGTCTTGGCCCTTGCCTATATATACAAATTTCAATTTACTAGGAGCTTTTGAACCATCTTCATTTGTTGTGATTTTATTCTTATCGAAAAAGGCCCCTATATTTCTGTATTTAAAACTTTCTCCACCTATGTTAACTTTATCAAACTCAACTGTTTGATTTTTAGCAGATGCAACCGCTATCGCATCTTCATGTGCTGCTGTTCGCGTTACATTTCCAGTGTCGGTCATTTTCAGATGATTATTTGCCACTAAATCCCAAGAAGAACTTGAAGCAGAAGTCGCATAGTTACCCGTAGCGACAACCATTGGAATGCCTGCTTTTCTTAATGCTCTAATAGCTTGCCAATATTTCTCACCTACAAGACCTGTTCCTGTAAAACCAGATGATACCGAAACAACATCAACGTTGTGTTTGATAGAATCTTCAATAGCATGAAACATTGTTTCATCCCCTGCGAACCCAGATCCTGCGTCAGAGTACATTTTATAAGAGAAGATCTGTGCATTAGGTGCAATTCCATCTATGCCATTAAAGTTCTTGATGTCTTTTTCAGTATCATTTCCAGCAAGAATCCCTGCAATATGCATCCCATGGGGATCAAAATAATCACTTCCATCATCAGCTCTTTCTACGGTAATTTTACCACCATTATAATAATTAAAAGCATGAGGAATTTTATCACTCAACCAATAATTTTTATCAGTGCCTTTTAAGTCTTCTTTTTTAAATCTCATTGAGGCTTTGGCATCATCATCGATTCTCATAGCCTTATGCCTATAATCTGTTCCAGTATCGATATTTGAAATGACCATACCTCTGCCATCAAAATTTCTTCCAAATTGAGCATTAATGGCCTTTAGGTAATCAATAGCTTCCTCAACTCCAATTTCCTTTCTGGCATGATTCATCATGGGTTGGACTTTTTGTGCCCTTTCAACCGATAAGATACCTTCTATGTGTTTAATTTTGTCCAAGTTATCTGGAGTTGTTTCTATGGCACTACCGTTAAAAATTCTATCATAAGTATATAAAACTTTTGTATTCTTAAGACTGGATAGTCCCTTGATTGCTTTTTCTCTAGACTCTTCATCTTTAAATTCAGCAATATAGACAAGTCTATCCTCTTTTTTGGGACTTTCTGAGTCTTTACTTGCAGACGAGTCCGCTTTATCTCCTTGGGATTGATTGGAATTTTCTTCTTTGCTTGTTGCTTCTTCATTGCTAGTGCTATTGTCTATCACAGGATTTTTACTAACAACTTCTTTTTCCTCAATAATTGTTGTTTTCTTTTCTTCAGTATCCTTTGAAGCTTCTATAGCATGATGAATCTCTTCATGTTTCTCTTTATTTTCTGTTTCCTTATCTACTACTACTTTTTCTTTATCAGAGATATTTAAAGCATCTTCAGAGCTAGATATATCTGCTAAGACTACCTCATTAGGGGCATAGGCTGCTAAAATAACTGCAGCTGTGGTTAATGACAATACTGTACTTTTTTTCATTTTAATTCCTTACATATTTATTTAACTTCCAATAGATAGAAAACTTTAACTTTGCTAGCCTTTGTTATAAAAAGTTTTACTAAGTATTATCTAGGAAATAGAGTAGTACATTTATATATAATTGTTAGCTCTCCATAAAAATAGTATATCATTTTTTAAATTTAAGTCAAGAAAAATTAATATGTGTTAATTTATTTTTTAATATACATTAAAAATATAGAGTCAAAAACTTTCGTAGTTAGCTGGGGTACATTGTCAGAACATTCACACCATCAAAAATAGTAGCAATCAAATTGAACCACTACCAAAATCACAAAGTCAAACATCATTGATGAAATATCAGCGCTATTAAACAATATAAATAACCGCTAAGAATAAGACTTAACCCCAAATCATTCATACCT
>NZ_VMMT01000051.1:0-1102 GCF_013277355.1 Streptococcus sp. 1343 | reverse complement strand
TCGTTATTGGGCGGTTACATCCATCAACAGAGAGAAGGACGACAAAAAAGAAAGGACAAAATTTGTCCTTTCTGAATCTTAGCTAACTTCCATCTACTACAGTTGGCAAAGAGGCTTCTTCACTATCCGCTATAGGGTAAGTATATCCAGCTAATGTGTAGATTACCCTAGTTCTTTTTAATTGATAAAAAATTGTGTATGTAAAAGCGATTGAGAATCAAATAGAATCATTTACTTAAGCTTCTTCATCATCTTTTTTCTTTTTAGAAAAGAGTAAACCTACTGCTCCAAAGATTGATAGAAGTCCTAGAGCAGCTGTAGTGCTATCTGATCGACTACCAGTATTAGGTAATGCTGCTTCCTTAGCCTTGTCTTTAGCCACTGGGTTAACTGCTGCTACTGCGGCAATTCCGTCTGCTTGCGCTTTGCCCACGCCTGCTTGGTCGCTTGCTGCGTCAATGGCTTGGATAGCTTTGTCCGCTGCCGCTTGGGCTTGTTTCTTAGCCGCTGCTTTTTCTGCATCTGAAAGGTTAGCGTTCGCATCAATCTCAGCTTCTTTTTCCTTAAGCTTAGCCGCTACTGCTGCCTTAGCTTTGTCTTTAGCCACTGGGTTAACTGCTGCTACTGCGGCAATTCCATCTGCTTGCGCTTTGTCCACGCCTGCTTGGTCGCTTGCTGCGTCAATGGCTTGGATAGCTTTGTCCGCTGCCGCTTGGGCTTGTTCCTTAGCCGCTGCTTTTTCTGCATCGGAAAGGTTAGCGTTCGCATCAATCTCGGCTTCTTTTTCCTTAAGCTTAGCTGCTACTGCTTCCTTAGCTTTGTCCTTAGCCACTGGGTTAACTGCTGCTATTGCGGCAATTCCATCTGCTTGCGCTTTGTCCACGCCTGCTTGGTCGCTTGCTGCGTCAATGGCTTGGATAGCTTGGTTCGCTGCTTCCTTAGCTCGATTTTTAGCTGCATCCTTTTCTTCTTTTGTTGCATTTGGAGTGTTGTCAATTGCTGCTAATTTATCTGCTAATTTTTTCGCTAAGTCAGCTTTGGCTGCATTCTTAAGAGCTTCTAAGTCACCTGGTGTGTGGACTCCTGCAATAGCTGTTTCACC
>NZ_VMMT01000050.1:0-4501 GCF_013277355.1 Streptococcus sp. 1343 | reverse complement strand
TTTCACCTGCTGTTTTAGCTTCGGCTACTTTATCAGCATCTGCTGCTGAGTCAATCTTAGCTTCGGCTGCTGCTTTCGCCGCATCTACTGCTTGTTCTTTCTCAGCACGTTGTGCTGCTGTTAAGCTCTTATCTGCTGCGATGGCTGCTTTTTCTGCTTGCGCTGCTTTTTCTAAGTCTGCTTTGGCTGCATTCTTAAGAGCTTCTAAGTCACCTGGTGTGTGGACTCCTGCAATAGCTGTTTCACCTGCTGTTTTAGCTTCGGCTACTTTATCAGCATCTGCTGCTGAGTCAATCTTAGCTTCGGCTGCTGCTTTCGCCGCATCTACTGCTTGTTCTTTCTCAGCACGTTGTGCTGCTGTTAAGCTCTTATCTGCTGCGATGGCTGCTTTTTCTGCTTGCGCTGCTTTTTCTAAGTCTGCTTTGGCTGCATTCTTAAGAGCTTCTAAGTCACCTGGTGTGTGGACTCCTGCAATAGCTGTTTCACCTGCTGTTTTAGCTTCGGCTACTTTATCAGCATCTGCTGCTGAGTCAATCTTAGCTTTTTCTTCAGCTAATTTAGCTTCCAAGTCTTTGACTTTTTGCTCTTTTTCTGTCGATGTGAGGCTGGTGTCTGCATTGATTTCTGCCTTCTCAGTTTCTGCTGCCTTATCTAAGTCTGCTTTAGCTTTGTCCTTTCCTACTGGATTGATTGCAGTTACTTCAGAAAGTGCATCTGCTTGGGCTTGATCAACGTCACCTTGATTTTTAGCTTTCTTAGCTTTCCTAATAGCTTCGCCTGCTTTTCTGACAGCTTCCGCTACTTCTTCCTTGGCTGCATTTTTTTCGTCTTCTGATAATTTATCATTATCCTCTATCTCAGCCATTTTTATTGCTGCAGCTTCTGCTATGGCATCTACCGCCATGTCTGTTCCTATTGGATTCACATCGTCTATAGCTTTAGTTCCCTCATCTTGAGAGTTGGCAACCTCATCTTGGGTTTGAGCATTCGTAATGGCTTGTGTAGCTTTGTCCGCTTCCGCTTGGGCTTGTTTCTTAGCCGCCTCTTTTTCTGCAGGACTTAACTTGTTATTGTTGTCAATCGCTTTTTCTTTTTCTTTAAGCTTATCTTCTATTGCTTTTGTAGCTTTGTCTTTTCCTACTGGATTGATTGCATTTACTTCAGAAAGTGCATCTGCTTGGGCTTGATCAACTCCATCTTGATTTTTAGCTTTCTTAGCTTTCCTGATAGCTTGGCCTGCTTTTGTGACCGCTGCCTCTAGTTTTGCCTTGGCTGCATTTTTTTCGTCTTCTGATAATTTATCATTATCCTCTATCTCAGCCATTTTTATTGCTGCAGCTTCTGCTATGGCATTAACTGCATTCTCTGTTCCTATTGGGTTCACATTGCCTATAGCTGCAGTTCCCTCAGTTTGCTTATTGGTAACCTCATCTTGAGAGTTGGCATTCGTAATAGCTTGCTTAGCGTCCTCTGCTGCTTTCTTCGCTGCGTCCTTAGCTTTGTCTTTTTCGGCCGGACTTAACTTGTCATTGTTTTCAATCGCTTCTGCTTTTTCTTTAAGCTTAGCTGCTATTGCTTCCTTGGCTTTGTCCTTAATTTTCTGACCTTCATCTAATTTTTTCCACTGTTCTACAGCCTCTCCCACTACTGTTTTGTAATCACTAGTACTAGCTCCAGAATCAATCTTCTCCTTAATTTCTTGCAATTTTGCTTCATAAGCAGCCTTGGTTTCAGGAGTAGACCATTTTGTATCTTCTTCTTTTTGTTGGGTTAATTTATCATAAACTTTTTGAGATAAGTCCTTAGCTACTTTGCTAGTATCCTGAGTAACTGAAAACTCTGTTCCAACAACTGGTAGAGCATAATGTTCCCAATTAATTTGGTATCCCATACCTAGACGTTGATTATCAAATGAACTAATACTAACTGTATAATCAGTATAGCCTTTAGGTATATCAATTAGTTTACTCTTAAATTTTCCAGGAGTACCATTTGGTCTATTTTCATTTTTTTCTAACTCAGTATTATAATTAGATTTGTCTTCATCTGAACGTAACTTGCTAAAATATTCTTTAACAGTACCGTCTGTTGCTTTCGTTACTGTCATTTTGTCATTTGTTAAATTTTTAGAAGGATCAAACTCAACTGTATAAAGTGTCATTTCTGTACCATCTTTTTTAGCTTTCAGTTCAACTTTATACTTTGCTTTCTTCCCATCAATATCTCCAGTATATCCTGTTTTAAATTCAATAGTTACTTCTGACCCTACCTTTTGTTCATAAACTTTAAATGTTTTTTCTATCCCATTAAAGCCCTTCAAACCTCTAGCAATACCTTGACCTTCATCTGTAGGCATATATTTTTTGTCATCAAATGTTTCTTCAGATTGATTTTTTTTAGTTCTTACCTTGGATAAAAAGAGTGCGTATTCATTGGTACGATCAAACACAGACTCTCTAACCCACGTCCAATTATGGGTAGTATCCCTTCCAGACGAATGTACCGTATTCACAGTCTCAATAGGAAATACCCCGTTAGTTGTCTTTCTTGCAACACCAAATTTTCCTTCTATGCCATCTGCTGAAACTGCCTTCCAACCACCAAATTCATTAAATTCCATCACTTGACCCGGAGATATATTTTTACTATTACCGACCTCGTCTATTTTAGCAAGTTTTTTCTCATTCTCTACTGTTGGAAGCAATTCTTTTAATTTCATTGCCAATTCCTCTACACTTGCATCATCCCCTGGAGCTTCATAAGTCTGATGTGCATCTGGGTCGTCATCGGTTGCAGTCGCTGGTGAGGCAGGGTCTGCTTCACGTCTTTTACGTACTTTTGGCTTGCTGCTTGCTTCTTCTAATCTTGTACCTTCACCTTCAGATTTTGGAGAGCTAGAATCCCCACTCACAGAGTTTTCATCCGATCGAGTCTTTGTTGTAGTTTCGCTTCTTTCAGATGAGTTGGCTTCTTCCTCTTTGGTCCCTGGATGACTTTCTTGCTTGCCTTCATCCCCTGCTTCAGTATTGGTTGCAGATCCTTGTTCCTTTGCAGCAGGAGCAGCGTAGGTTGGCTGCTGTTCCTCTGATTTTTTCTCTGTTTCCGAATCCTTATCAGCTGTCACCTCCTCATTTGACTGTACGGCCTGCGCTTCCGCAGCAGATACCGCTCCACTTCCCATAAAGAGATAGAGTGCCGCCACGGCTACCGAGGCCGCTCCAAAACTAACCTTCCGAATCGAAAAACGTAATTGTTTTTCTCTATCGTCCTTCTCACTATAAAACATATTAGATGTTCCCCTTTTTAGTTTAAATTTTTTCAAGTGTAATTACTGAGTCCATAACTGTAACACAATGCAAAGGTTTGCCTTGTGAATCAAAAATGCACTCAATCATTCAACCTGATATGACTAAACTATTATACCTTAAATTACTTTAAAAAGATAATCATTTGACTTCTTTATCTCACTTAAGTATCAAGAAAAAGACAGCCTATCCATATATATATATATATGGATAGGCTGTACAAAGCTATTCTATCAAGCTTCCTGACGATTCTGTCTTGAGAAACATATACAAATCAAGTTTTATTACAATTTGATAACATTTTAGTTACGGTTTGTTTCGAAGTGTTTCCCCCTGATGTTAAGCACATCAAATGCTAATTGATAAAAACAAATCCTAGCATTGTATCATTAAAAAGCCGCTCTTCTGTAGTAGACACGCCATACCCTCTTTTTAATCATTTATGGATAAAACTAAATCATAGGCCAGTTTATAGATTCTAACCCCTTGCTTAGGGATTCTTATAGATTAGATTATTAGCTAGCCAGCTCCAGTTTTTCTAAGATCACTACTTCTCTTAGGCTTACTTGATTTACAAATGACCTAACTAGCTAACTCCGAAATCACTGTATTTTATCGAACCCTATCTAGGAGATAGAGAGTTACAAAAAACTCCAACCACGGCTTGCGAACCTCTTCTTTGCTGGTTTCTCTGTATTTTTTAGGGCTTATTTGTATTTTTTCAATAGCTCCTCAAACTCAGCGACGGTTATGCCCAACTGCTGGCTAGCAACCTCAGAAGTCAGAAGACCTTGGCGGACTAGATTTACTAAACCTACTTTTAATCCCTGTTCTAATCCCTGTTCAAGCCCCTCTGCACGACCTCTCTCCAACCCTTTTTCTTCAGCTTGTTCCAAGGCATAGTCCTGTGCTAATAAGGCTTGTTCTTCTCGCATACGTAGTTGACTAAACATCTCCCTGTCCTCCTCGGACCAGCTCTTGTAATCCAGCAGTTGGTCTGCTTGGCTGATGGCTCGCTCAGGTTCTTGGGTAAAGGGTTTATTCCCGAAAAACTCCAACCATGGCTTGCGAACCTCGTCTTTGCTGGTTTCTCTGTATTTTTTTAGTTCCAAGAATGCCATCTTAACCAGATGGTTTTCCTGTCCATTGTTTGTAATTGTTAAAACCTCACCTGTCCTATCCTCTCGCATACTAAA
>NZ_VMMT01000005.1:0-6413 GCF_013277355.1 Streptococcus sp. 1343 | reverse complement strand
CCTTAAAGCTCGTCATCTTTTTTTGAAGTGACCTTCATCTTCTTTAAAGCTGCCCATACTGAAGGAACAGCACAATTAAAATGTGCCGCAATTTCCCGTAAAAAAGCATCTGGATGAGCCTCTACAAAGGATTTCAATTCCTCTAAAGGAATCTTTCGGTTTTTGACGACTCGCTTTTTCCTCTCTAAGTGTCCTTGTTCACGTAAGTTCTTTTCCCACGTGAAGAGAGTTCTGACGCCGACATCAAAAACCTTGGCTGCCTCGACATGGCTGTTCCCCTCTTTGATGTAATCTAATGCTCTCTGTTTAAAATCTGTACTATATGCCATAGCCTTATTATAACATGCTTGTTTGAAACTAAGCAACTATATCACCAGTTTTAGATGGCTTTAACAGTGAAATTATCTCCTATTTGCCGAACTTAGTACAAATGAAAGCTATGCTAGAACAAGCCTTTACAGAGAACCATTACGAAAATACAATTCTCCATAGTGACCAAGGATGGCAATACCAACACGATTTCTATCGTCATTTTTTAAAGAATAAGGGAATCTAACCATCTATGTCACGTAAGGGTAACAGCCCAGACAATGGTATGATGGAGTCCTTCTTTGGGATTCTGAAATCGGAAATGTTTTACGGTTATGAGAAGTCGTTTCAATCGCTTAATCAATTGGAACAAGCTATTGTAGACTATATTGATTACTGCAACAATAAACGAATTAAGGTAAAACTAAAAGGACTTAGCCCTGTGCAATACAGAACTAAATCCTTTGCTTAAATTAATTGTCTAACTTTTTGGGATCAGTGCATCAGTACATACACATAAAGGCGTTTTGTTTGGGAATTACGTGATCTTGATGATATAATATAGAGAAATAAAATAAAAATAGGACAAATCAATCAGGACAATCAAATCAATTTCTAGTAATATTTTAGAAATCCAGATGTACTATTCTAGTTTCAATCTACTATATTTTGGCTCCCTCAATTTAAGGAAGGGAGGTGTTACATATGCTAGAAACTTTACTCACAGTGTTTCTAGCTCCGTTACTTATTAACGTGTTATCTGAACTTTTCAAGTTATGTCTTAAGAAACGTAAGAAGTAATAGTTAACCCTTTAAGAGGGTAGCAAAAAACCCCATCGGTGGCACGGTGGGGCTTTTTAGTTATATATGCTAGAAGCATTATTTTCCCTTTATGCTCTAATTCTAACACAACCCCTCCGATATTTCAAGCTTTTGTTTTGATATGTCCTCAGAGGTCATTTCGCAATCTTATAACACTGAAGCCTGTGGTTTGAGTCCGCTTTACTGAAATTAGCCCACGCTCTACTAGCCTCCATTCTACAGCAAAGAAATCAACTCTTTTCTAGGGGATTTCCGCCCTCATTTTGCTCTTTTGTGCTAAAATAGATTTATAAATTGAAAATAAGGAATGTTTATGAAATCAGGTAATGGTTTTTGCAAAGGCTGTCTCTATTTTTGGGGCTTCTTGTTCTTATTAGGCCTGTTGGTCCAATATGCTCTTCCGCTTGCGGCTTGTGTCCTGCTAGTCTATGGTGGTTATCGCCTCTATAAACGTTGGCGCTATCCTCTTTTGCAAGATGCCTCTCTAGACGATCGGATTGAGCTTTTAAAAGCTCGGATTCGTCAGGCGGACAAAGATATTCAGCAATTAGAGGGAATTTTAGTAGAAAAAGGTTCAGATTCCTATAAGAGCCTGGCTAATCAAGTATTAATCGAACTGAGGGAAATCCATCAGGAGGCGGATCGTCTCAAGTCCTATATCAATGCTGATGTCTACAACCGTATTGACAAAAAGGTTCGTACAGTAAGGGCAAACATCGATGTTCAGCTAGAACGTTTGGATAGAGAAAGTCAGGTAGATCTTGAAAATGCGGAGCCAGAGGAATTAGCTCCAGAATTGTCCCAGACCTTGGCCAATATTGCCATTGACCATCAGGCCATTTTAGACAAGATTGCTACCTCGGCTGAGGGGGATAAGGAAGAATTGACGGCCATTCATAGTTTGAAGATGGAGAAATTCAAAACGATTTTAGAAGGCTATTTAAAGATTAAGGCCAATCCTAAAAACTATAATCGAGCAGAAGAACGTTTACAGCAAGCTAAAGCAGCTATCGAACAATTTGACCTTGAGCTGGACCAGGTGTTGAGAGAACTCAATGAAACAGATATGCGTGATTTTGATATTAGTTTGCGTATCCTAGAAAAAGATCGTAAAGAATAGGTTAGAAACAAAGGAGTAACCATGACAGAATTTAATTTTGATATTGACCAGATTGCCAATAATACGGTAGCTAAGGAGGATAAGACAACCCAAATCATCGAGACCAATACTGGCTCAGACAAGACCTTGACCTTCCTTGAGAAGCTGAGCCCTGAGCAACAAGAAGGGATCAAGGCGCACGTGCCCCAGTTGGTAGACCAGTTTGTCACCAATCAAAATGCTCTTTTGGATTTTGGACAATCTGCTGTAGAAGGTGTAAACAATACGGTCAACCGTATCTTGTCAGAACAAAAGAAACTGCAGATTCCCCAAGTGGATGATCTTCTCAAGAATACCAACCGTGAGTTGCAAGGCTTTGTAGTCAAATACAAGAACGCTGAAATTGCTGAGTTAGAAGAAAAGCCAAACTTTTTGCAACGATTGTTTAACAAGAGCAAGAATACCCTACAGGAATTTTACTTTGACTCAAAAACAGTGGAGCAAAAGCTCGATGGTATGGCTGCCGCAGTGGTCAAGCAAGAAGATGTCTTAGCTCGAAATATCGTCTCTGCTGAGATGTTGATTGAGGACAATACCAAATCCATTGAAAATCTAGTGGGAGTGATTTCCTTTATCGAAGCCAGCCAGACAGAAGCTGGCAAACGCGCTGCCGAACTGAAAGCTCAAGCTGATCAACTCGATACAAGTACGGTAGAATACCAGACCAAGTCACAAGAATTGGCCCGCATGGCTGAAGTGGTCAATACCCTTGAACAACAACATACTGAGTATGTCAGCCGTCTCTATGTTGCCTGGGCAACAACACCTCAGATACGAAATCTTGTGAAGGTGTCATCTGATATGCGCCAAAAATTGGGAATGCTTCGTCGTAATACGATTCCGACAATGAAACTTTCCATTGCCCAACTGGGTATTTTGCAACAATCCATGAAATCAGGTGTCGTGGCAGATGCCATTGTCAATGCCAATAATGCTGCCCTTCAGATGCTAGCTGAGACCAGCAAGGAAGTGATTCCGCAGATGGAACGAATTGCTCAAAGTCCGACAGTCGCTGTTGAGTCTGTTACCAAACTGGCTGAAAGTCTGGTCGCTCAAAACCAAGGTATCGTCGCAGCTATTGAATTGGGACGCCAGAAACGTGCCCAACTAGAAACAACCATCGTCAAGTCCGCAGAAATGATCAACGATTCTGTCAAACTACGCGATGAGAAAATCGTCCAAGCCCTTCTCGACCAAGGCAAGGCTGCTCAGAAAGAAGTACAAGAATAATACACAAGGATGCTGGGAAAAACTCAATTTCAGGAGAAAATGAAGTAAATCTTTCTACAATAAAACGCATAATATCAAGGTTGTTTAATTCTTGATACTATGCGTTTTTTTGATTTCAAAGACTTTTTCTCCAGACTCTTGTGATTCTATATTTACCTTTTCTATTCTTTTTGCTTTTATGATAAGGCAGGTTATTTGAATTTTTTTTTAATTCATTAAGTACCGCTCTATTAGATTTTTTATCATCTTTTAATTCGAATTCTTTAGATTTATAAATCAAATAGTCTGAAAAATCTGGAAATAAGGCATTTGTTTCATAATTGTACTCTTTTAACTTTCGTAAAAGTTCTCTTTGAATTAATTCATAGTAGTCGCCAGAAATTCTTTCCTCTTGATTATTTTTATCAGAACCTGATTTGACAGACTTTCCTTCTAAAAATTTAATTACTCCGTCTAAATTTTTAGAAGATAGATCATCTTCTGGCTTAGTATGATTAGAGCTTTGCTGATTTTTTAAAGACTTAATAGAGGCCTCTATATTAAATTTGATATTTAGAATAATTCTATCGATAGGTTTATAATTTTCTAATTCTATTTCATTTTTTTTAAAATTTATAAATTTAATAAGTTTATCAAAATTTATAAAAGCACCTTTTTGTGCCCGTATTCTCTTATTTGTAATTTTCTTATGAACTAAAGAAATTATTCCATTCTCACTATCATTGCTGGAGTCAATTTTATAGAACTCTAACTGAGGATTTTTTATTTTCCCAAAACCTAACATAAACAACATGGCTATGAATGGATTTTCGGAAATATCTAGTAGACTTGTTGGCAAACCATAATGTTGTAAGATAGCTAATTCATCAGCTCGGATATCTAACATTTCTTGATTTAAAGGGACATATTTAACTTCATCAGGAAATTCTCTAGAGATATTTAGATAAAGAGATTCAAAAGTGTTACAGTATTTATTTCCTTCACTATTTTGTAAATTTCTAAATATCCCTGGTACTGTTTCCCAATCTTCTCTTTGTCCCCTATAGTAATTATAGCCTTGTCTTTGAAACGATGTAATCATTTCTTTTATTAAGTAAAATAAACTCCATGAATTTTTTTCATCTTTATATCCTAATCCCGTACCTGCACTTAATAAATATTTATTGATATCATCGATTTCATCTTGCAATTTAGAGTTTTTATTTGTTGATGAGAGTTCTAGATTTTGAATTTTGTAAATTGGTGTTAAATCTTCCTGAGGTTGGTTTATTCCAATTATATTTATTACTATTTTAAAATCATTAAAGATTTTTGAATTCAGTTGATTTTTTATTTCTTCAGGGGATGAATAATAGGTCCCTAAATTTTCATAGAATTTATCCCTAAGTAACATAAAATTCTCCTTAAATGGACAATACACCCAAATTAATAAGTCTATATTTCATAGCCGGATTGGACACATTTAATTTTTCAGCAAGATAAGTAATAATAATTTCATCATTTAAAGTATCTAATTCCTCCCAGGTCATAGAATAATCTATTGCCATTCTATCGATTGCTTTTATGATTAACTTTTGCGGCATTAGTAGTTCTGCTGCAAACTGGTTAGCAGCTCTTTCTTTAGCATTCGCTACTGGTGTTTGTTCACGTTCAGAAATTCCTTCATGTTTTAACACAAAATGGCCTAATTCATGAGACTTAGTAAATCGTTGACGCTGTAGCGGTTCCAAAATATTAACATACATTTTTTTAGTGTCAGCATCATATTTTCCAGAATGCGAATCGAAGTATGTTTCTATAACCTCAATTCCTAATTCAGCAATAATTTTATCAATATCTATACTATATTCATCTGATTGAAGTTCAATGTCTGATATTACTTCTTTTTTATTGTCAAAATAAGACATAAAATCTGTTGAGTATAGTTCGCTATATTTATAGACTTTACACATTATAAATTCTCCTATTTATATTTTTTATTTTTATTAAAAAATTATGAATTATTCTAAGTTATCATGATACAAAAATAGTTTATATTACTATTCTAAACTAAAAAGATCTTTTAGTCTATAGATAGATTGAAAATTTAAGAAAGAAACTACCTTTACTCTGAAATAAGAGATAAAACCATGGGAAACCTTTTCACTACTAGTCTTTTATGATACAATAGAAGGAAGTAAAGGCGCTGTTTTTTCGATGTCGCAACGCCTTGGATGAATGAAAAGGAAGAGTCCCTATGGTTTTCAGATTTAAGCAAATAACTAGCTTGCATATATATATATATATATATAAACTTGCGTTTTCATACCCATTTTCAAAACCTGCCAATCTTTTTGGTAGGCCTTTTGCGTTGTAGAAATGGGGTATGAACATGGCTTACACCTTATCAAAAGAATTAGAGCAAGAACTCATCGTTTCAGCACCTGAGTTACAGCCTAGTTATACTGCCATCGTAGAATACCTAGAAGCTATCAACCAGAAAGGAGCATCTGGAAGCAATTCTCAGGAACTCCAGAACCAGCTTGCTATTCAGCTGAGACGTTTATACTCAATCATTTTCAAAAAGCAACCTTGTCCATTGTCTGCTGACAGTGGACTTTAAAACGCTTTTTTCCAGTCCTTGAATAACTTCTTGAAGCTTATCAATGACGGCTTCCAATGTTTGGAAAGCCTTGTTTTTGAAACCTCGTTTTCGAATTTCTTTCCAGACTTGTTCAATAGGGTTCATTTCTGGTGTATAAGGTGGGATAAAAGCCAACTCAATATTACTTGGAATCTCTAAGGTATTTGATTTATGCCATATAGCATTATCCATGACAAGTAAAATATAGTCATCTGGATAAGCTTGTGAGACTTGCCTTAGAAATTCATTGATCCACTCAGTATTGCATCC
>NZ_VMMT01000049.1:0-38421 GCF_013277355.1 Streptococcus sp. 1343 | reverse complement strand
CGTCTTGGTCTCATTTTCTTTCCCTCCCTACGCTTGACTAAATGCGTTCAGTTCCATGATTTTCATCTTGGTATTGGTGCTTGGCTCCCACGTCATCCAGTAAGCTAGAGCGGCATCCGCATGCTTCTTGGGTAGCAAGTCATAGCGACTAATGTTGAAGTGGTCTTTAAAGTCAATCTCAGCTTGTCTAAATACCGACTGAGCAAAAATCTTATCCGCATAAGCTGGGCTATCAATGCCACCCAGGCAAGCCACAACCCTAGCCTTACGCTTCTTCAGGAGCGACTGAGCATAGCTTGGATGAATCGGTTGCTCACTCTTGAGGTAGTCAATATCCTCCAGCATGGTCGTCTGTTGCTCACGCAATTTCTTCTGGCCAGTGAAGAGAGCGATAAAAGCATCCTCGTCCAAATCCTCGCGAATAAATCCGCCCTGCTTACGAATAGCTGGCAAGACCTCTGATGTCACCCAGCGCTTGAACTCCTTAGCTTGAGGCAACTTGCTGGATAAGATAAGAGAGTAGAGACCAGATTCGTTGATGATCAACATATCCTGTGTTCCACCACTAGTAGGGATGCCCTGTTTTAGGGCGTCCTCTTCATCAACGTGAAGAGCAATCGCATTTCTAGCCTTGCTATATCCTAGGATGTCTGCAACATCTTTCCCAACGAACCACGGCTCGTCATCAATTGTCAAAGTACGGACTTTCTGCCCGTGAAAATTAAAAATTTCGTTCATAATATTCCTTTCTAAATTTGATATAATGAAATAAAACTCGCCAGAGCTATTTAAGTAAAGTATTTTTAAACGACTGTTTGACAGATACTATATGAGGCGCTTCACGGTTATTTATATAATCAACCTGAATAAGTGTCTCTGGCACTTCATCTTTCTTTGTTTCCCAAATTATCTTGATACCTTGAAGACAAATATCTTCTGTTTGAAAATCAACCCCGTTCAAAATAACTCGTGGAATACTAGAGTCGCTATCTATCTTAATTTCTAAATTTTGAATTGGTAGTAAATTTTTTGATAGGCTGCTCATATCTCTTTCCTTCCTATTGTTCTCCCCATTTTGCTATAATTAAAGCAGATCCTTGAGAAATTCTTCAAGTTCCTTACGCTGAGACTCAGCAAGCTCTGCTCTTTCAATAGCTTGTTGAGTCATCAGTGTTTTAAGACTACTACTTAATTTTTTTCTATCGATGTAACTATTTTTAAATCCCTTATTTGCCATATCTTCCTCTCCTTTCTATTTTTCTCTCCTTTTTGCTATAATAAAAGCAGAAAGGAAGTGATCTAACGCCACAAATCACCAATGATAATGTCTAGATTTGGACACTCTATATCACAGTAATAATTGCAGTTATCGGTTTTGTTTTTAATACCATTT
Source organism: Streptococcus sp. 1343 (assembly GCF_013277355.1). Classification (NCBI taxonomy): domain Bacteria; kingdom Bacillati; phylum Bacillota; class Bacilli; order Lactobacillales; family Streptococcaceae; genus Streptococcus; species Streptococcus sp. 1343. The sequence continues at coordinate 37,028 of NZ_VMMT01000049.1, read as the reverse complement.
CACTCTGGCAAACAAAGAAAGCTACAGAGGATATGGCAAAGCCTTATATTAATGTTTATGTAGATGTCTATGCAGTTAAAAATCAACAACGTACCTTTGTTTTTAAAAACTTTGGCCAAACTCCAGCATATATAGATAATATTCAGATAGATGGCGAATTGGATCCATTGAATTCTGTACACCGCTTCAACTCACTTATCGGAAATATGATTGCCCCAGGACAAAAATTTACATCATCAATAGACCCAGATTATAAAGGTCGAATTACACTGACAATTACTTACTCCGATAGCAAGAAACACAAATATATAGACAAGTTTGTACTTGATGCTACATTGGCATCTGCAATGTTCTACACTGTAAACGAGAGCAATAAAAGCGATTCTCCAGCTACAGCTATCAGACAATCGACCATGGCTCTATTACGCGATCTACGATAGAACCATCTCCGAGCGATTTTACAGTTCAAACATCACGTAAGAATTCAATTTTTATCTCAACAGTTTCATCGACAAGTGTATTGGCGATGATTTTATTTTTTGCGTCAATCGCTTCGTTCAAGTCTTTACAAGTTAATTCATAAAATACATTTACATTTGCATTCATCTCTTCCCCTCCTACTCCAGCACCTTACTGCCGACTACCAATCGTTTAACGACAACGTCCATCTCCTTAAATTCAGCATTCTCTGCACAGTAGCGGACGCTCTCGCTGATGATGTGACAAATAGATACGCCGTATTCGTTCGCCAGCTCCGTAGCGATCTCCCAGGCATCTCTGTCAATCCGTGTTACTTTTTGCGCTGCGTTGTTCATAGTATTTCCTCCTACAACATATCTTCTACCCTACACCCTAGCGCCTTGGCAATGACCACCGCCTGCGACAGCGTCACCGCCTTCAGGTCGTTCTCGATCCGTGACAAGGTCGTGTAGTCTATCAAGGTTCGCTTGGCAAGCTCACGCAAGCCCAGCTTTTGAGCCGTTCTCAGCTCCCTCATTTTCGCTCCATACATCGACTTCTTCCTTTCTACTAATAGGTCTTTTCAAAACTGTTGGTACTTGTCAACAGTTTTGATAGAATTATTCTATCGATTTTGAAAAAGTTTGACCTTTTTGACTTTTGTTAGATGTACATGAGAATTTCTCAAGTTGTTTTTTTAAAATTAAGCTCCTAGTAAATCTTTGGAGCTTACGCCATATTTCTCATAAATTTTTAAAAGATGTTTTGGCTTAATTTTATAAATATCTTTTTCCCATGATCCAACTGTTTGTGCGCTGACGCCTATACTTGCGCCAAATGCCTCTTGAGATAATTTCCCATTCTTTGCACGAATTTCTGCTATTGTTATTGTTGGTTTAGGCAACTTAGTACCTCCTTTCTAGCAGTCACTAAAAGAACCAATGCCAGATAAATAATGCCCAGATAAGTGCAACAACCAACCAACCAAGCCTATATTTCCAGCGTCCTATTTTTTTATCTTCTGCTTTCATTTTTCTAAAAGACATGCTATAATCGTATTATCAAATAGGGTTTTGGGGCTTACGCCCCTCCCCCTCTCCCTTAGTCTTTAACTAGAGCTAAGAGATATTTGATAATCTCAACTATTGCTGGTATCAATGCTGAGATGATGATTGCCTTGGACTCATTGCTCCAAGGCTTTTTATGTCGCCTGGATTTCTTTGTCCGTTTCATCTTACGACTTAGCATGTCTTTCCTCCTTGTTTTATTTAGTTGATTACCTCAACCATGATTTAATTATACTTGATTTTTTCTCAAGTGTCAATAGTTTACTTGAGATTTTTTCAATTTTTTTGATTTTTTCTATACTGTACTTGATAATTTCTCAAATATATTATAGAATATAGTTGAGAAAAAGAGGTAAAACAAATGGAAAACATACAAGAAATATCTTATAGAATTAGAGAATTACGTTTAGCAAATAATTTAGAACAAACAGAAGTAGCTGATTACTTAGGGTATAAATCAGATACAACGGTCTCGAAATGGGAAAATGGAAAAAATTTGCCAACTGGTGCTAAATTAGTGAAATTAGCAAAACTTTTCAACACAACAACAGATTATATTCTACACGGTAAAGATATAAATACCACAGCGTCCCCAGATTTGCTCACACAGCAGATAACGGACAAGGTGGTACAATTAACCCCAGATAATAAAAAAATCGTGCTACGGACTTCTGAGGAGCTTCTGGAGAGACAAAAAGCAAACGGCGAGATGTACACAGAACAAAACGAAGAAGAAACGAAGATAAACGAAGTGTCGGAAGTTATCAGCTTGTATCAAGTTGAGGTTGTATCTGAGACGGCAGCAGCTTCTGGATTTAACTATGGATTTGGGTACGACGATACAGACAGAGAGACTATAGAGGTTGACGAGCAACCACCACGTCACGATATTGCTACCAAGGTCAGCGGAGACTCCATGCAGCCTGACTACCAAGACGGAGACATTCTCTATTTAGTAGACAAAGGACTGACCACCTACAACGGAGACCTAGCAGTTATCGCATACGGAGACCGTTCTTACTTCAAAAAGATCTATACCGAAAACGGACGCTTACGCCTCGTATCACTCAATGACAAGTACGAAGACATCACCCTAGACTTCCCACCAGCCGAAGACACACACATCAAGATCTATGCAGTAGTCGGGGTGTATAGAGGGGAATAAAATGAACAAAGAAAATCCATATTTTGAACAAACCAAACAAAACTACATAGAAGTTGAAAAACTCTATAAACTTGGTAAAGCAAAACATACATCTTCTAAATACCGATTTCTTGCGCCAGCAGTTAAAAGACAATCTGAACAATTCTTATTTGAAGCTAAGACTCAAAAAAGAAAATATTGGAAATTCAGTCGTGGCTCTCTGATATTCGTAGAGTTTGGTGTAAATATAGGCGGAGAATTATCAAATAATCATTGGGCTATTGTCTTAGACAAAGTAGATAGTCCCTATAAAAAAACACTTACAGTAATTCCTCTAACATCTAAAAATCAAATAGATACTGTACTCATAGACGAAGTCATTGCGGAATATCCTTCTATTTTGCTTGATGAATATATTGAAAAATTACACAAAGAATTATTTGCCTACCTAAAATATTTAGATTCCAATAATGCAATTACTGAAGCTGCCTTATTGGATGTCTACCAAGCTTATACAGAACAATTTTCAAACGAAATAATTCAACCTAAGATAATAGACGGTGACAACCTTAAACGGACACAATCAGAAATAACTGACGTTATTGAATTAACTCAATATTACAAAAAATACATTAAGCGTTCTTATGCCAAGTGTAATAACCTTCAAACAATCAGCAAAGATAGAATTTTAAAGAAAAATAGATTAGATCCAATCGGAAAAATGAAGGTATCTGATAACACATTGGACAAAATTAACGAAAAGTTAAAAGAATTATACCTTTTCTAATCTCTTGACATTTTTTAATAATTATATTACAATACAGCTATTAGGAGTTTAGCTCCATAAAGTTTACATTTGGATTTTAGATCCATATCGTGATGGTAGCCGTATTTGATACGGCTACTTTTCTTTTTATCTAGCATCTCTTTCCATTCTGGAAACAACTCAAAAAATCCCCACACTCGCCATCGCCAAACTTTGAGTGTGAGGATTTAACTTTCCATCTAGCAAGCAATGGAAAGGATGATAAAAAAATACAACTATAGTTTATCATAAGTTCTACACCTTTTCAACTATGCGGGCAAGCAATCGAAAAGAAAGGACTTTTTATGATAAAAAAATACATCACAAAAAAAGGAGAGACTAGATATCTCTTTCAAACATACCTGGGCATAGACCCTGCTACTGGAAAAGAAAAACGCACAACACGACGTGGTTTTAAAACCATAAAGGAGGCAAAGGCTGCCGAACGTGACCTTCTCTTAGACGTTGAAGAAAATGTTTTTTCAAACAATGAAGATTTTCAGAACCCTACTTTCGCTGAAGTCGCTGAGTTATGGCTTGATAGCTATAAAAGTACTGTAAAACCAACAACCTATCAGAACGTTAAGAAAAAACTTCGTATTATAATTGACTCATATTTTACAGATATGAAAATTCAGCAGATCAGTGTAGCTTATTGTCAAAAGGTTGCTATCCAGTTAAGTAATCGCTATATCCTATATGCCAATTACTACTCTGTAATCAGCCGTATTTTCAAGTATGCCGTTTCTCTTGACATCATTAAGTTAAATCCCTTGGACAAGATTATCAAGCCTAAAAATAGACCCTTAAAGGGCAAAGAGAACCACTATACAAAACAGGAACTAACGGAGTTTCTTAAAGTTTACAAAGTAAATTGTAAGCCAGTAGACTACACCTTTTTTCACTTGCTCGCTTTTTCTGGATTGAGAACTGGAGAATCAATTGGCCTCATGTGGTCAGATGTTGACTTTGAAAATAAGTTGTTAAGCATTTCTCGCACGGCTGTCGTGATTGGTAAAAAACAAACTGTTCAGGATCCTAAAACCAAAAGGAGTAAGAGGGTTATCACCTTAGATGATGAAACTCTGAATGTTTTGAAACTCTGGAAACGACAGCAAATAAAAGAATATTTCCAGGCTGGTGTGCCTTACAAACGTGAATCGAATTATATATTTACGAATAGTTTCGGAGGATGGATTTCTCCTTCAGCTGTTAAAGAGAGACTTAGAAGATTCTTTTGTGAACATAAAGATGTCAAAAAAATCACTCCTCACGGTTTCAGGCACACACACGCTTCTCTCCTCTTTGAAGCTGGTATTACAGCCAAAATTATTTCGGACAGATTAGGTCACAACAATGTTCAAACAACCCTTGATATGTATACCCACATCAATGATAATCAACGTTTTGAAGTCGTTGATCAGCTCATGGATTTCATTCGCTCCAGCTAAAAGTAGAGTCGTATTCAATCTCGTATTCACTTTTGGTTGACATGCTAGAAACCCACTGATTTCAAGGGACTAGGAAGCTGTGAGCAGTTTATACCATAATCCGCTTTCAACGATAAAGAAAAGGTAAGAAAAATGAAACATTTAGAAATTGAATTGAAAACACTATTGAAAAAAGATGAGTATGATCGTCTAAAAGACCAGTTCACAGGTGTCACTCCTGTTCTTCAAAAAAATTACTACATCGACACACCTGATTTTGAGCTGCGAGAAAAGAAAGTTGCTATGCGCATTCGAACTTTTGAAGACTGGGCAGAATTGACACTCAAAGTCCCGCAGAGTGTTGGAAACATGGAATACAACCAAAAATTGCAACTAAAAGATGCTGAAAACTATCTGAGCAAGAAAGAATTTCCTCAAGGGATAGTATTGGATGAATTGGCGAAACATGGTATCCAAACTAGTGAATGGCAGGTTCTTGGTTGTCTAACAACGCTTCGCTATGAAATGCAAACAGCTATTGGCCTCATGGCACTGGATGAAAGTCAGTACTTTGATATGACAGATTATGAATTAGAGCTTGAAGTGGAAAATCATGAGCAAGGCAAACAGGATTTCCAGCAATTTTTAGAGGAAAATCAGATTTCCTATCAAAAAGCTCCTTCAAAATTGGTTCGATTTGTCAAAAGCATGAAAAATAGCTGAAATAATCTCCATTTTTTGGTAAAATAGAAAAGATAAAAATACACAGGTTCTAGTTCATATATGTAAGATAAATATCACTAGGATTTAAAAAGTTTACAGAGGACGGTCTATAATGTCAGATAGAAAAAACATGAAACTTTTCGCACTCAACTCTAACCAAGAGATTGCACAGAAAATTGCTGAAGCTGTTGGTGTCCCACTTGGAAAACTATCGTCACGTCAATTTTCAGACGGAGAAATCCAAGTGAATATCGAAGAAAGTGTCCGTGGTTATGATGTTTACATCATCCAATCAACAAGTTTCCCTGTCAACAACCACCTAATGGAATTGTTGATCATGGTCGACGCTTGTGTGCGTGCAAGTGCCCACAGTATCAACGTTGTCCTTCCATATTTTGGCTATGCACGTCAAGACCGCATTGCTTGTCCTCGTGAGCCACTTACAGCAAAACTAGTTGCCAATATGCTGGTTAAGGCTGGGGTTGATCGTATCCTGACTCTTGATTTGCATGCCGTTCAGGTTCAAGGTTTCTTTGATATTCCAGTGGATAATCTTTTCACTGTCCCCCTATTTGCAAAACATTACTGCGATAAGGGACTACTCGGTTCAGATGTTGTTGTCGTTAGCCCTAAAAATTCAGGTGTCAAACGTGCGCGTAGCTTGGCTGAATATCTTGACGCTCCTATCGCCATTATCGACTATCCTCAAGACGATGCAACTCGCAACGAAGGTTATATCATTGGTGATGTTGAAGGTAAGAAAGCTATCTTGATTGATGATATTTTAAATACAGGACGTACCTTCTCTGAAGCTGCTAAAATCGTTGAACGTGAAGGAGCTACAGAAATTTATGCTGTTTCTAGCCACGGCCTCTTCGTCGAAGGAGCTGCTGAACTTCTTGACAATACTAATATTAAAGAAATTCTTGTGACTGATTCAGTAGCAACAAAAGAAAAAACTCCTAAAAACGTATGCTACATCACTGCTAGTGAGTTAATTGGTGATGCTATCGTCCGTATCCACGAAAGAAAACCAGTCAGCCCACTCTTTGCCTACAACAAAAAGAAATAAGGTGATTCTTTGATTTATTTGGACAATGCTGCAACGACTCCTATGTCAGCAGTTGCTATTTCAGCTATGACCGAGGTTATGCAAGAAACCTATGGAAATCCTTCTAGTATTCATGCTCATGGTCGTCAAGCTGGCAAACTATTGCGAGAAGCCCGTCAGGAGCTAGCTCAGTTACTGGGGACAAAACCTCAACATATCTTTTTCACTTCTGGTGGGACAGAAGGCAACAATACTGCTATCATTGGTTACTGCCTTCGTCACCAAGAACAAGGAAAACATATTATCACAACTGCTATTGAGCACCATGCTGTCCTTGAAACAATTGATTACTTGGTTCAACACTTTGGTTTTGAAGCAACCATTATCCAGCCAGAAAATCAAGAAATCACCGCCCAGCAAATTCAAGAGGCCTTACGTGACGATACGATTTTGGTTTCTACCATGTTTGCCAATAATGAGACTGGAAACCTACTGCCCATTGCTGAAATTGGCCAAATACTCAAGCAACACCCAGCCGCCTATCATGTCGATGCAGTTCAGGCTATTGGTAAAATCCCTATACACCCAGAAGAATTGGGCATTGATTTTCTCACTGCTTCTGCCCACAAGTTCCATGGTCCTAAGGGAATCGGTTTTCTCTACGCATCTAGCATGGATTTTGATTCCTATCTTCATGGCGGAGACCAAGAACAGAAAAAACGAGCCGGAACTGAAAATCTAGCTGCCATCGTAGGTATGGTTGCAGCCCTAAAAGAAGACCTAGAAAAACAGGAAGAACATTTCCAACATGTACAAAATCTAGAAACTGCCTTTCTTGCAGAGCTAGAAGGAATTCAGTATTACGTGAATAGAGGACAACATCATCTCCCTTATGTTCTCAATATTGGATTTCCTAATCAGAAAAATGACCTTTTACTCCTTCGGCTAGATTTGGCTGGAATTTCTATCTCTACTGGCTCAGCCTGTACGGCAGGCATTGTCCAATCCAGCCATGTTCTTGAAGCCATGTACGGGGCAAATTCAGAACGCTTGAAGGAATCCGTTCGTATCAGTTTGTCGCCACAAAATACTGTTGAAGACCTACAAACCCTCGCAAAAACCTTAAAAGAAATTATCGGAGGTTAGCCATATGGCATTTGAAAAAACCATTCAGTTAAAAAATTGTCGTTACGACTACACTCTTAGCCCTTCTGTTAAAAAATTCACCCTCAAAGATAACACCTTTTTTGAGACTAAGGTTGGTAACTATGAATTGACTCGCCTTTTGGAAAAAGTGCCAAACAGCGGTGAAGGCTTCCAACTCAAAATCATCATTAACAAGGAACTTACAGGGGCTAAAATCAATATCACTGACAAGTTTGGTCTTCGTCTAGTTGATATTTTCAAATCAGAAGACCACCACATTCATCAGGAAAAATTCTACTTCCTCATGGATAGCTTGGTAGAACGTGGTGTCTTTACAAAATCAGAAAGATAGGTCCCATATGTTTGAATTGACCTATAAGGACAGCTATCATGTAGAGCGTACACTCAAGTATGAGGATTATGAAGCTCTCATGCTGGCTCTGTCAGGATGTGTGACCCTGCCAGATACACTTTATGTAACTTCTCTGACTTTTAATAGCCAGAAAATTTATCAGGGTCTGGTCGGAGACCTCTACCGTTTTCTATCACATACAGATTTTTTACATCAAAACTAAGATTTTTCTTAGTTTTTTCTTGTTTTTGTTGATTTTTTCACAATGTTTCTATAAAATAGAAGAATAGAAAGGTTGTGATTTTGTGAAAGATAAACAGTTTGCTATTCCAAAAGCTACAGCGAAAAGACTCTCTCTCTACTATCGAATTTTTAAGAGATTTCATGCAGAAAAGATTGAACGTGCCAACTCTAAACAAATTGCAGAGGCTATCGGTATTGATTCAGCGACCGTACGTCGTGATTTTTCCTATTTTGGTGAACTTGGTCGTCGTGGTTTTGGCTATGATGTCAAAAAACTGATGACATTTTTTGCCGATTTGCTCAATGATAACTCTATTACCAATGTCATGCTGGTTGGTATTGGAAATATGGGCCATGCCCTTCTCCACTACCGCTTTCATGAGCGTAACAAGATGAAGATTATCATGGCATTTGACCTGGATGACCATCCTGAAGTCGGTACCCAAACTCCTGACGGGATTCCCATTTACGGAATTTCTCAAATCAAGGATAAAATCAAGGATGCCGATGTCAAGACTGCTATCCTGACCGTTCCCAGTGTTAAGTCACAAGAGGTTGCTAATCTCTTGGTAGATGCTGGTGTGAAAGGAATTCTTAGTTTTTCACCAGTCCATCTGCATTTACCAAAAGATGTGGTCGTTCAGTATGTCGATTTGACAAGTGAACTCCAAACCCTCCTCTACTTCATGCGAAAAGAGGATTAGAAAGCGAAAATCATTTTATGAAAAAACCAGTTATTGGGATAACAGGAAACGAAAAAACTCATCCAGATGATGACATCATGATGAGCTACGCAGCAAAAGGCTTTGTGGAAGGCGTTAAAGACGCTGGAGGGATTCCCATCATCCTACCGATTGGTGATCAAGAAATGGCCTGCCACTATATCAGTATGATTGACAAGCTCATCTTGACAGGTGGGCAAAATGTTGATCCAAAATTCTATGGTGAACCAAAAACCATTGATAGCGATGACTACCACCTTCAAAGAGATATATTCGAACTAGCCCTCATCAAGGAAGCTATCAAACAGCAAAAGCCTATTTTCTCCGTCTGTCGTGGGACTCAGCTTTTTAACGTTGCCATGGGCGGAACTCTGTACCAAGATATCGAAGATCATTGGCAGAATTGTTCTGCCGAGTACACAACTCAACGCTTGGTGACAGAACCTGATACTGTTCTCCGAGAAATCTATGGAGAAATCTCCCATATCAACTCCTTCCATCACCAGAGTATCAAGGATTTAGCACCAAATTTAAAGATTGCGGCTCATGATCCTAAAGATGGTATTATTGAAGCTGTCATGAGTACGGATGATGTTGCCTTTCTCGGTGTCCAATGGCACCCAGAATTTCTATTTGAAAATCGCCCCAAAGATAAAAACCTCTTTGACTATGTTGTTAATGAACTTTAGATTAAATCTGTCTTTTCACGGTAACTAAAGTAACTAGATTGTGAGACAATCAAATGGTCCAAGAGGACAATCCCCATCAGGTCGCAGGCTTCTTTAACAATTTTAGTGACATGATCATCATTTCGGCTAGGGGCTACCGCTCCCGAAGGGTGATTGTGGACCAAGATGAGTGAAGTCGCCATATGCTTGATAGCATAGTGAAGAATCTCTCGCGGCTCAGCGATACTACGAGTTGCAGAACCGATAAAAATGGTCTGTTGATGAATGATTTGATTTTGAGTATTGAGATAGAGCGCCACCAGGTGCTCTTGTTTTTTGTCCCCCAATTCCTGTTGCATCTTCTTGGCCAACTTTTGACTGCTGAGAATACTTTCCATCTCAAGAGTCTCGTGTTTGTGAATACGATGGCCCAGTTCAATCATAGCTTGTAATTCTATGGCCTTAACACGGCCGATACCAGACAGACTCTGCAATTCCTGCAGGGTCATTTTTTTCAAATCCGTTAGGCTTGAAAGATTGCTCAAGACTTTCTGGGCAATTTCAAAAACGCTAGCTTGACGTGTTCCTGTCCTGAGTAAAATAGCTAGCAACTCTTGATTACTGAGCGCTTCAACTCCTTCCTTGGCCAGTCTTTCTCTTGGTAATAGTGAATCTTCTTGGAATGAAATACTGTACATAAAAATCCTCCTCACTTTATTATTCGTGAGAAGGATGAAAAATTAGATTTTTTTCTCAATTGGGGCCACACTAGCCAAAAGTTTTTTCAAACCTACTTCTGGGAAATTGATTTTCAATTCCTGCGTAGCACCGCTACCTGAAACTTCCACAACAGTTCCCTCTCCCCACTTCTTGTGGAGGGCAATGTCACCAATGGACCAATTTGCCTCGCTAGAAGCTGATTTTGCTCCAGCTGTAAATTGACCAAATGGGAGACCGCTTGACTGGATAGATTTTGGGGCAGCACTGCGTTTACGGTCTTGAAGAGCCTGGGCAAGACTCATACCTTGACCGAAGGCAACCCCACCACTGCTATAAGATGCCTTAAAGCTTGTATTTGCTGGACGAGCCAGACCTTGATACTCAAGTAAGTCCGAGCTGATTTCGTTAATAAAACGAGTGGGACGGTTGTAGTTGATACGACCAAAAAGCAGGCGCGAGTTGGCATTTGTTAGATAGAGAATTTTCTCTGCACGCGTAATTCCTACATAGGCCAGACGGCGTTCTTCTTCTAATTCATCTGGATTCTCGGCTGCACGACTAAGTGGAAAGACATTTTCTTCCATCCCAATCAAAAAGACAACTGGAAACTCGAGACCTTTGGCAGCATGCAGGGTCATCAAGGTCACTTCTGATGTCTCCTGACTACCTGAATCTGTGTCCGCAATCAAGGCCAAGTCATTTAAAAAACGACTCAGTTTATCCAGACCAGTTTCTTCTTCTGGCCCATCAGAGGTGTCATCAAAGTTTTTCGTCACAGAGAGGAACTCCTCGATGTTTTCTACACGAGCCTTGCTTTCTAAGGTCGCTTGGGCGTTAAGAATATCGACGTAACCTGTTTTTTCTAGGACGGCCTCAACCAACTCAGTAATGCTTAAGTGGTCCAGTTGCTCTCGCAAATCTAACATCATATTTGCAAAATCCCAGATATACTGGGCTACTTTACCCTTGATACCAGACAACATGATATTGGCTGAAGCATCTAGCATAGACATGTTTTGCATATTTGCAAAGTCACGAATTTTCTCAACAGTACCTGGCCCAATTCCACGTTTTGGTTCGTTGATAATACGCTCAAAACTGATATTGTCACTCAAATTAGCAATAAGATTAAGATAAGCGATAATATCGCGGATTTCCTTACGGCTGTAGAACTTGGTTCCACCAACCATGGTATAAGGAATGTTTGACTTGAGCAGGGCTTCCTCAATAGTACGAGACTGGGCATTAGTCCGATAGAGAACTGCAAAATCCTTGTGAAGGAAGTTTTGACTGCGACTAAGTTCATCGATGGTTCTGGCTACAAATACAGCCTCATCTAGCTCATCATCGGCACGATAGTAAACGATTTGCTCCCCATCAGCATTTTGAGTCCAGAGATTCTTGGGACGGCGATTTTTATTATTTTTGATAACCTCATTAGCCGCTTGGAGAATTGTTTTAGTGGAACGGTAATTCTCCTCCAACAAAACCACCTTGGCTTGGGGATAATCTTTCTCGAAATCCAAAATATTCTGCATATCAGCACCACGCCAACCGTAGATGGACTGATCCGCATCCCCAACCACACAGATATTTTTAAAGCGTGAAGCCAAGAGTTTGACCAATTGATACTGAGCGTGGTTGGTATCTTGGTACTCATCAACATGGATGTACTGAAACTTCTGCTGATAGTAGGTCAAGACATCAGGATTTTGATCAAAGAGACGCAGGGTCAGCATAATCAAATCATCAAAGTCAACCGACTCCGACTGACGCAGTTCTTTCTGATAAGCTGTATAACACTGGGACACGATTTGCGTATACATATCGCCAGCTTGGGCAGCATAAGCTACATCATCAATCAGATCATTCTTAGCATTGGAAATGGTTCCCAAAATAGTTCGTTCATTCCATTTTTTAGGATCCAAGTTCAACTGCTTGAGAATGCGTTTCATGAGAGTTCGCTGCTCCCCTGGATCTACAATAGTAAAATTGCGATTGTAACCAATATGGTCCGCATCGCGACGCAGAATACGCACACACATGGAGTGAAAGGTCGCAATCAGACAGTCCTGAGTAGCTGGATTAAGGCTATAAGCACGCTCTTTCATCTCACGCGCAGCCTTGTTAGTGAAGGTAATAGCCAAGATATTCCAAGGATTGACCAGCTTTTCATCGATTAAATAAGCGATACGGTGGGTCAAAACTCGGGTCTTTCCAGAGCCAGCCCCCGCCATAATCAACAAGGGACCTTCTGTCGTTTGCACCGCCTCAGCCTGACGGTCATTCATTCCATTTAATAATGCGTTCATCTTCTCTTCCTTACTCTTGAAGTCAATATTTCTATTATATCAGAAATCAGGGAAAATAGAAACTTTACGGGGAGTAGCAAAATATAGCGGATTGAAACTAGAATACTACACTGTAGGTTTCTAAAACACTCGACTTTTTCACTTAATTTTTTCATGAACTAGCTCAATACATCAATATAAAAAAGGTAAATTTAAGATTGGCAATACGAACGTTAAACAGAATTCCATTTCTCTTTTTAAAACCAAAACAACGATATCGTAAAACCTCTACAGGAACAATAGATTGCGACACTAAAATATTCTCCCCTAGTTTTGCTTTACTAATAGTATATAGGAGGAGAGCCCTGAATCCTAGACCCTCTGTTATGATGTGGTTACAAACAGAGTTGGAAAAAATCTTAAAGTCAGAAAAACGCATGATATCAGCCCCTAACACTTGATACAATGCGTTTTATTATGAAAAGATCTACTGGATTTTTTATCAAAATAAACTTCCAGTAGTCTTTTCAATTTTTATTAATAAGTTCCTTCTTCACCTTGGCTAGTCAAGATAACAGGTCCATCTTTCGTAATGACAAATTGGTGTTCATACTGACATGACAATCCACCGTCAATGGTCTTATGCGCCCAACCGGTTTTCATATCTGTATCGATTTCCCAGTCACCTGTATTAATCATTGGTTCAATAGTCAAGACCATTCCTTCACGGAGACGAAGTCCACGACCAGCAATACCATAGTTAGGAACCATTGGTTCTTCGTGCATGGTTGGGCCAACACCATGACCAACCAAATCACGCACTACACCGTAACCACGACTTTCAGCGTATTCTTGAATGGCTGCACCAATATCACCAATACGGTTCCCAATAACAGCTTGCTCAATCCCCTTATACATTGCTTCTTTAGTTACATCCATCAAGTTTTTCACTTCTTCGGACGGTGTACCTACAGCATAAGCCCAACAAGAGTCTGCTAAACCACCAGAATAGCTCTGAGTGTATTTCTTCATTTGCTCAACATTGTTGAAGTTTAATTTTGAGACATTCAAATCAGACTTAGCAATTGGACCTCCCAAAACCATGTCAACCTTGAGCAAATCACCATCTTTCAAGATATAGTGACGAGGGAAAGCATGAGCTACTTCATCATTAAGAGAGCAACAGGTAGCATAAGGATAGTCCATCATGGCACCGTCAACTCCAATCTGAAGCGGAAGGAAATTTTCTTCCTTACAACGACGGCGAACGTATTCTTCAACTTCCCACATATCTACGCCAGGCTTAATCAAATCACGCAAGCCAATATGGATACTTGCTAAAAAATCACCGGCCTTATCCATAGCTTCGATTTCACGAGCTGATTTTAATGTTATCATTTTTTCTCCTAGTTTCTAATTAATTTTAACGGTTACATTTGCTTTTGAAACAATCTGATGACCATGATAAATATCGTAATCAATAATAGCTGACCGTCTAGTATGGTGGATAATGCGTGCTTGAATGCGCAGTGTATCATCTATCTGAACAGCCTGCAAAAAGTAGATGAGCATCTGCTCGATAATGAGATTGCGACCACTATTCACAACTAAATCTTGGGTCATGTGAGTCAGTATCTCCGCTAATACACCATTAGCCAAAACACCGTTTTTCTCAAGCATAAAGGGTTCCACTGTAATGACGACTTCATCATGGTGATAAGCGAGTTTTTGACCAATCTGCTCAGAAAAAGTTGGTAGAGCAGAAACTTGGGAACGACTCATCTTCTCCATGACATCTCGTCGTGTCACAACTCCAAGCAAGGTTTGATTATTCCGAACAACCGGTACCATTTCAAAGTCTTCAGCAATCATCCGTTGACTCACATTGGCAATATTTGTCGATAATCCAACTAAAAATAAACTACGAGACATGACCTTGTCAATTGTGGTACTTGGTGACTTATCACCAGCATCTCTCATGGTTACAATGCCAACAACAACCTGATGTTGATTGATAACAGGAAAACGACTGCTACGATTCTTGCGTACCAAGTACAAATAATCTTTAACGGTGTCTGTCTCTCTCAGAAAACCATACTCATGACTTGGACGATAAAGCTTCTCAACTGTCAAAATATCAGTCTTGATTTGGACATTTGACAAGGCTTTATTGATCATAGTCGCAACAGTGAAAGTGTCATGCTTGCTTCTTAGAACAGGAATCCCTTTTTGATTTGCCAGTTTAAGCACATCATCATGAACATGAAAACCACCTGTAACCAAAACGGCATTTTCATTTTCCAGCGCTAGTAATTGGATACGGGTCCGGTCTCCGACAATCAAGAGTCCCCCATCATGAAGGTAGGATAGGATGTTTTGTTCAGTCATGGCACCGATAGAGAACTTACTAAATTCTCTCTCTAAACCTTCTTTCCCAGCCAGAACCTCAGAAGAAGTCACCTCTGCAATTTCAGCAAACGCTAATCTCTCTATAGCAACTTTCTGGGATTTAACACGAATTGTTCCACTTCTAGGACGGGTCTCCACAATTCCACGGTTTTCAGCTTCTTTAATAGCCCGATAGGCTGTTCCATCACTAACTCCTAGATGATTGGAAATACTACGAACACTGACTCTTTTACCTACTGGTAATTCCTCCAAATAGCTTAGAATTTCCTGATGCTTACTCATTGAACTCTCCTTTTACATACCGAAATTCAAGATAATCCCGCATTTTTCTTGTGTAACGATCACTTCCTTTAAACTGACGAATCAATCGAAATCCAGACTTAAGGGCAACCCGTTGACTTGCTTCATTTTCGAGATGGGTAATAATAGATAATTGTTTTAAATCAAATTCTTCAAAAGAAAGCTGACAAATTTTTCTAACAACCTCTGTCATAAATCCTTGCGACCAAGCATCTTTTCTCAAAAAATAGCCAAGCTCAGCTTCTTTTTTGATTTCATCTAACTTCTCAAATTTAATAGAACCAATCATTTGTTGATTTTTCTGGTCACAAATTGCCCACACTCCCAAAGGGGACTTCATAAAGTAATTGGCAAGTGCATACTGACTTTCTTCCAGACTTGCCTGCGTTGGGAAAATAAATTGAAGATTTTCTGGATTTGAAGCTACCTCGTGGAAGTCCTGATTATCACTAAAAAAGAAAGGACGCAAATACAAGCGATCCGTTTCAAAAAAAGAAAACATTGCTAATTTGGTCCAAATATTCATAAACACCTCTACGGTTTAATACTCAACAAGTCTAATATCCGCTCCTAGATTACGTAATTTTTCGATAATATCAGAATAACCACGTAAGATAAACTCGACATTGATAATTTCAGTTTGTCCCTCGGCCATCAAACCAGCAATAACTAAAGCTGCACCTGCTCTCAGGTCAGTTGCTTTAACACTGGCTCCACGTAAACTACGTCCACCCGTGTACAAAATATGACCATTTGTTGTCGAAATGTTCGCATCCATCTTTACTAGTTCAAAAACATGATTTACACGTTTTTCGTAAATCGTATCGACAATTGTACCACGACCATTCGCTCTTAGTAAAAGTGGGGTAATCGGTTGTTGCAAATCAGTTGCAAAGCTTGGGTAAGGAGCCGTCTTAATATTGATTGCTTTCAAATTAGACTGTTCCTCGACAAAAATGCTGTCTTCAGATACAGTCATTCTCACTCCCATTTCTTCCAACTTAGCAATAAATCCTTCTAGGTGTTCGTAAAGAACATTATTGATACGAATTCCTTTACCAACTGCAGCAGCTAAGGAAATATATGTTCCAGCTTCAATGCGGTCTGGAATCACCTGATGACGGGTCCCATGTAATCTTTCGACACCATCAATAATGATGATATTGGTTCCTGCCCCACGGATATGGGCACCCATATTATTCAAGAGGGTAGCTACATCAATAATTTCAGGTTCACGGGCTGCATTTTCAATAATAGTACGACCATTTGCTTTAACCGCAGCAATCATCGTATTAATCGTTGCTCCTACACTAATCGTATCCATGTAAATACTTGTACCATGAAGTCCTGTATCTTTAGCAGATAACTTCATGTTATCTCCCTCGTAGCTAACAGTGGCACCCATAGCTTCAAAAGCCTTAAGGTGTAGGTCAATCGGACGAGGACCAAGGTCACATCCTCCAGGCAAGCCAACTGTGGCTTCACCAAAGCGACCTAAAAGACTTCCATAAAAATAATAAGATGCACGAAGACTATTGATTTTCCCATAAGGCATTGGAATATTTTGAACACCTCTTGGATCAATCTCCAAGACATCGTCATAACGCTTAACAGTAGCTCCCATCAATTCCATAATTTCGACAAGACTGGCTACATCCGAAATATCTGGAACGCAATCCAAAGTCACCACATCATCAGCCAAGATAATAGCCGGAATTAAGGCCACAACACTATTTTTAGCACCACTAATAGTGATTTCACCTTGTAGTGGTAATCCACCATTGATAACAATTTTTCTCATTCTAAGTTTTCAATACTCTCTCAAGATTTCTAATAAGGTCTTTAAAATAAATTATATCATAAATGCAACCTTTTTTCCATCCTTTTCAATTTTATTGGATAAATCAGAGTTGATGAGTTAGTCACTGATACTCAATGAAAACCAAAGAGCAGATTAGGAAGCTAGCCGCAGGCTGCTCAAAACACTGTTTTGAGGTTGTAGATAAGACTGACGAAGGCAGCTCAAAACACTGTTTTGAGGTTGCAGATAGAACTGACGAAGTCAGTAACATATATATACGGCAAGGCGACGCTGACGTGGTTTGAAGAGATTTTGAGTATAATCTTTCTCGAAGCGCTATTACCCCTTTTTTGTCCCCTGAAATCGAGTAGGAGCTAAGACTAGCTCCCTTATCTAAGTATCGGAATACGGCTGTTCAACTAAACTTTAGAAAGAACTTCTCCCCCTTCTCTCAGTTCACAGAAGCGTTTTATACATACCGTCCTATATTTCATGAACAAGACGTTTTCAGGCTAGCATCCTATCAGACAATCTATTTTAAAGATAACCGTGACTCAGGATCACTTCTATCTGTCGTTTTCTCTTTATAGTGATAGACCTCACGGGATAAGTCGTACATCTATCCTCGTTTATACAAGATATGAGGACGTTAAAAGGTTACAGTGAAAATAGGAAATCTTAGTACGAATTCAATTACTCTCGTGCTTTATGTACTACCTTTTTGGAATTTAGAGTTCTGAGCCCCCTTATCCACTATATACACCTTACTATCACGTTCCTGTTCGTAGAGCCACGATTTCGCTATCCCTTCCTCTGACGATTCTTATTTCCAGCGACAGACTTAAAACGGTCTATCCCCAGACCGTTTTAACCCGCTACCTCACGATAGTCAGGCTTGGGAATCGCTATTTGACTCGCCGAGAACTTTGACATCAGATATACTATAACAAAGTGAAATAAGAATCAAACAATTTAATTTTAAAATTCAAATCAATTGATAACAATATTTTAGAAGATATCCTGTGCTATTCCAGATTCAGTTTGCTATACATGCCCGTTGTACCACAAAATCCCGTGTCTGATGAGGC
The DNA here is from genome assembly GCF_013277355.1 of Streptococcus sp. 1343. Taxonomy (NCBI): domain Bacteria; kingdom Bacillati; phylum Bacillota; class Bacilli; order Lactobacillales; family Streptococcaceae; genus Streptococcus; species Streptococcus sp. 1343. The sequence goes on along the minus strand of NZ_VMMT01000049.1, from coordinate 18,609 downwards.
ACGGGATTTTTTAGCTTCTTTACTGAGATGGATTGTCTTTTTTAGTTCGTGCCAATCTCAGAGCACGATTTGGATTGAGACGATTAAATAGTTCTTCCAATTTCTTTTCATTCCAAACATCTGCGGCGGAAACAAAATTGCCATCCGCATCTCGGAAAGATATCGGTTTATCTCCCATACTAGTCTCCTAGTCTACAAATTCAAATTCAAATTTACCAATGCGGACCAAATCCCCATCCTTAGCACCACGCGCACGAAGGGCTTCATCAACCCCCATACCACGTAATTGACGGGCAAATTTCATGACTGATTCGTCACGATCAAAGTTGGTCATATTAAAGAGTTTCATCAGTTTTTCACCGGAAAGTACCCATGTCGCATCGTCATCACGGCTAATTTCAAAGGCTTTCTCTTCCTCGTCAAATCCATAGTAAGCTTCTTCTTCCATATCGGACTCGTCGTAAAGCAAGAATTCTGGTGTCTTGTCTAACAATTCAGCTGTAGCATCCAAAAGTGTAGCCAAACCTTGCTTGGTCAAACCAGATATTGGGAAAATAGCTGGTAGCTCTTCAAATTCATCGTAATTTTCAGCTAATTTCTTCTTGAATTCTTCAAGATTTTCCTGACTCTCAGGCATATCCATCTTATTAGCTACAATAATCTGTGGACGCTCCATGAGACGAAGATTATATGACTCCAACTCCTTGTTAATGGCCAGATAATCCTCATAAGGATCACGACCTTCGCTAGCTGACATATCAATGATGTGAAGGATGACACGTGTACGCTCAATATGACGGAGGAACTGGGTTCCCAAACCAACACCTTGACTAGCCCCTTCAATCAAACCTGGCAAATCGGCTACTGCAAAGGATTCACCTGATTGGGTGCGAACCATACCTAGATTTGGCACAATGGTCGTAAAGTGGTAGGCACCAATTTTAGGTTTAGCTGAGGTAATAACACTGAGCAGTGTTGATTTCCCAACAGATGGAAAACCTACTAAACCGACATCTGCCAAGATTTTTAGTTCCAATTGTAACTCACGTTCCTGACCTGGTTCTCCATTTTCAGAGATTTCCGGTGCAGGATTTTTTGGTGTTGCGAAACGAATATTTCCACGACCACCACGACCACCGTGGGCAACGATAAATTCTTGACCATGTTCAATCAAATCTGTCAAGACCTTGCCAGTCTCTGCATCACGAACAGTCGTACCTTGTGGTACTCGAACTCTAAGGTCCTCAGCACCACGACCATGCATCCCTTTGGTCATTCCTTTCTCACCAGAATCAGCCTTGAAATGGCGATTGTAGCGGAAATCCATGAGGGTACGTAGACCTTCATCTACAACGAAGACGACATTGCCTCCACGACCACCGTCACCACCCCAAGGACCCCCATTAGGGACATATTTTTCACGGCGAAAGGCAACCATGCCATCACCACCATTACCAGCCTTGACCTTGATCTTGGCTGTATCTAAAAACATACTCATTTTTTCTTCTCACTTTAAAAAAGGGCTGGGAAATCCCAGTCACAAAATTTTCTTGAATCTATTTTATAGATTACTGAGGGCACCAATTGCAGTTGCAAAAATACCCAAAATACTTGCTACTAACATGATAAGTACGATAAGCAAGGTTAATTTCTCAAACATCGTTTTTTTACGTTTTCCATTATCTCCAAATGCCATTTTTATCTCCTTCGTTACATTCTATTTTCTATTATCTTAGCATGAATTGAGCTAGTTTTCAATAGTCACTTGCTACTGGCGCAATAATCCATAAAATGATATAAGCTACAATTCCTGCCCCATAACAAAATGCAAGAACACCCCATATTACACGAACAATAGTCGGATCAATATCAAAATAATTTGCGACCCCAGCACATACTCCAGCAATTTTTTGATCACTACCACTTCTCATCAATTGTTTTTTCATAGCTATTCCTCTTTCTATTCTTCATGGTCTTTCCAATAATCTCTGATGCTGATTAACTGTGTTTTTGAAGCCCTCAGCATTCGTCTAGAGCCTTTTACGGGCACAGCAACCACCTGTTGCGGTAAATACAAAACTGTCTTAAAGATACGCTGACTGACCGTATCATCTTTGGCTAAATCTTTCTGGAAATTATTTGAAATAATAGCATCAAGATAAAATTCATGCACCCGTTTTCCAAAATTCTCAGCTGAAATCTCATACAATTTTTCTGATAAGGTATGCTCATTCATATCTGGCGTTGCAATCAGGGCTTCTAAAATGGCTCCAGCCAAATCATACTCGCCGTAATACAAGGTACCAAACATTTTATCACTAATAAGATTGTCCAGATACGGATTTCCGTGAGCAATAACAGGCGTTCCACTAGCTAAGCTTTCCAAGTAGGTCAAACCCTGCGTTTCACTTGTCGATGCCGAGATGAAGAAATCTGCCGCCTTATAATAAAGAGCCGTCTCACTAGGAGCAATCATCCCTGTAAAGACAACAGAGTCTTGAATCTCTAGTTTCTGAGCTTGCTCTTTGAGATCATCCAGATAAGGACCATCCCCAGCTACCACCAGTTTAACCTTGTCTTCTTCTTTCAGAACTTCTGCAAAGGCTGCTAAAACTGCTTGAATATTTTTTTCATAGGAAATTCTCGAAAGACTCAGCAACATCTTTTCATCATCTTGAATTCCTAGTTTACTACGCAGTTCTTTCAAATTTTCCTGCTTGATTTCTGGACGCTCAAACTTAGCTAATTCAATCCCTGTTGGAATGACCCGCTTTTCAACCTTGACCTTATAGTCAGATAACAAGTCACGGACAATCTCACTCGGGCAAATAACCCCATCTACATCATGCAAGAAACCTCTAACCAAGTACTTGACCATACTCGGACGAATCAGCATTCCCTTAGCAATATAATGCACATAGTCTTCGTACTGGGTATGATAGGTATGGATAACTGGAATCTTCAATTCACGCGCAATCCAAATCCCCAACAAGCCAAGAGAAAATTCTGTCTGGGTATGGATAATATCTAACTGGTACTGTTTGGCAATTTCCAGTGCCTTGCTAAAACCTCGATAGGCAAAGCGGCGGTCCTTAAAAGCAAAGAAGGGAACACTTGGGATGCGGATAATTTGCCAATCTTCGTAGCGATTGACATCCTTATCTGTCGTCGTAAAGATAAAAACAGCATGTCCCTGCTTTTCAAGTTCTGTTTTCAAGGTTCGAATACTGGTTGCAACACCAGAAACCTGAGGAAAATAGGTATCTGTAAATAAACCAATTCGCATAGATTACCTCACTTTTTACTTTCTCCCTAAAGCGGCTTGTTTCTCATAAAAGTTCAACCAGATTTGTAACAGATGCTCTTCAGAATACTCTCTGGAAATATTCTTAGCCTTTTCTTTGAGATCTTTTAAGGCAGCAGGATTTGCTTGATATTCCAAAATAGCCTCTTTCATCTCTTCTCTACCCGCTGTCGCCCGATAATTTCCCTCCAAAATCACCTTATAGAGATCTAAATCACGCAACATAATAGGAGCCTCACAACTCGCAGCTTCTAAAATAGTCATAGGAAAGAGCTCATTGTAACTAGGCAACAAGAAAAGATCCGCTAGAGCATACAATTCGCGCATCCGCTCTGGCGATACAATGCCTGGAAACATCAAATTTTCAGGTGGATTTTCCATGATTTTCTTGTAGCGTTCATAACCATCTGTCATGCCACCAAAAGAGAAACCGCCAGCCCAGATAAAGGTAATCTGTGGCAATTCCTCAGCCAGACGGATAAAATCATCAATCCCTTTGCGTTTCTGAACTTGACCAGCACCTACTACGATAAACTGATTGTCACTAAGACCTAGCTCTGTTCGCAGTCTGACTACCTCTTCTTGTGGAAGTGGATGCCATTTTTCCTTGTTTACAAAGTTAGGAATATAAGTCACTTTTTCACGTGGAATACCAGCTGCCACCAAATCCTCGATAAACATCGGATTGACCACCACCAAGTGCTCCATCCGGTTGTAAAAAGAAAATACATAGCGTTTCACAATTCCCTTTAAGAAAAATGGAATTTTCAAACTTCCCTCAAGTGTATCAGGCAAGAAATGCACATAGCCAATCTTTCTCCCTGAGCGTTTCTTTTGGAATGTTGATAAATAATAGGGGAAATCAATTGTATGAAAGTGAGTCACATCTGCCTCTATTGGAAGATTTTCTGTAACAATCAATTGGTCCTTGGCATCACGGTGAAGAAGACGAACTAATTCACGGTAAGCACCTGAAACTCCTTGTCCTGCTACTTTCTCACTTGAACTCAACATATTGATGCGTAATTTCTTTTTTTCCATAACTACTATTATATCATTTTCTTTGAATAAAATCAGCAAAAGAAAGGAGAGACTAGAGGAAAAGAGGGGGAAATTTCCTCACTTTTCCAACGGTCTCTCACATGCTTTTATATGTTTACTTAATGCCTAGGGCAATGCGTGCATAGCGACTCATTTTTTCAACTGTCCAGGCCGGATACCAGACTAATTTGACCTCAGTATCCGTTACTTCTGGCACCTCTGTCATAGCATCATAAATCTGATCCGTCAAAAGGTCTGCTAGAGGACATCCCATAGTTGTCAAAGTCATATCAATCTCTGTTTGCCCTGTGTCGCCGTCAAAACGAATCTCATAAATCAAACCAAGATTGACAATATCGATTCCCAACTCAGGGTCGATAACTTCTTCCAAGGCTGATAAAATTCGTGTTTTGATATTTTCAATTTGCTCTTCTGTATAAGCCATATTTTCCTCACTCTTAGTCTTCAATAAAATCACGAAGCGGTTTGCTACGACTTGGTTGGCGTAGTTTTCTCAAAGCCTTGGCTTCAATCTGACGGATACGCTCACGAGTGACATTAAAGACTTTACCCACATCTTCAAGGGTGCGCATTTTTCCATCATCTAGTCCAAAACGTAGACGCAGAACATTTTCTTCACGGTCTGTAAGAGTATCCAAGACCTCATCCAACTGCTCACGCAAGACGATACGAGTTGTATAGTCCACTGGATTTTCAATCACTTCATCTTCGATAAAATCCCCAAGGTGGCTATCATCCTCTTCACCGATCGGTGTTTCAAGGGATACCGGTTCTTGAGCAATCTTCAAGATTTCACGAACCTTATCAGGTGTCATATCCATACGTTCAGCGATTTGTTCTGGCGTTGGATCCTGTCCCAATTCTTGAAGGAGATTACGCTGTTCACGAACAAGCTTGTTAATCGTTTCAACCATGTGAACTGGGATACGAATAGTACGAGCTTGATCCGCAATAGCACGAGTGATTGCTTGACGAATCCACCAAGTTGCGTAAGTTGAGAACTTGAATCCTTTAGAATAGTCAAACTTGTCAACCGCCTTCATCAAGCCCATATTTCCTTCTTGAATCAAGTCAAGGAACTGCATACCACGGCCGACATAGCGTTTGGCAATAGAAACAACCAAACGAAGGTTGGCTTCCGCAAGACGTTGTTTGGCTTCAATATCACCAGCTTCAACAGCTAGTGCCAATTCTTTTTCCTCTTCATTGGTCAAGAGAGGAACGACCCCGATTTCTTTCAAGTACATACGGACAGGGTCATTAACCTTAGCCGAAGTTGAACCAATCAAGTCCTCATCGCTGAGTTCTGGCTCTTCTTCAGTGCTAAGAACACGCGCACTTGGATTTCCTTCGTTATCTGTGATAGAAATTCCTGCATCTTGAATCCGTTGCAAGAGATCTTCAATCCCATCAGCGTCCAAGGTAAAAGGAACGACAAGACTAGCATTGATTTCATCATCTGTTGCTGTCCCTTTTTGCTTATGATTACGGATAAATTCTGCTACTTGTACGTCAAATGTTGTTACTTCTTTTTGTTTTGTTGCCATTATTACTCCATTCTTCTCTTTTGGGAAATTAAACGTTCCAATTCTTCTAGGGCTGTGTCTGTATCTCCTACATGGCTAGCTTCCTGCACCTTCTTTTTGATTCTCATATTGTCCTGATTCAAGAGAGCCTTGTTTCGAGTCATTTCTACTTCACTAAGTTCCTGCGGTGACATCTCAGCAGGCAAATCCTGAGCTAAGACTTGGTACCAAGCTCTTTCAACTTCCTCTGTCTGTTCTGCTAGAACTTCTGGAGGAAGATTGCCATACTGGCCAAGCAAGTCATATAAGACCTGAAATTCAGGTGTGTTAAATGAAAAGTCTTCTCGCAAACGGTAATCGTTTAAAACAAGAGGGGAGTCCATCATTCGATAAAGTAGATGAGCTTCTGCCCTCATAATAGCCGATAACTGCTTGGTGACAGGCATAGTGATTTGCGTCGGTCTGGAAACCCCTTCCATGCGATTCTGCCTTTGTGCCTGACGGCTTTCATTAACAATCTGCTCAATCTGGGCATAATCAAAGGATGCCAGACTGTCAGCTAAAATATGAATATAGCTGTTTTGAGCAGTGATAGACTTTTCTTGAACAATCAAGGGAGCTATTTTTTCAATAAACTCAATCTGGGCCTGCAGATTTTCACTGTTTTCAGGCTTGTACTGGTGAATGTAAAACTCAATCGGACTAATACGAGTTTTTGTTAATAGATAGGCCAAGTCTTCTGGTCCATTTTTTTGTAGATACTCATCTGGATCCAAGTTATCAGGCATGCTGACGATTTGAACAGGTATATCACCAATTTCGTCCAGCGCTTTCAAAGTCGCGGCTTGCCCAGCCTTATCGCCATCGTAAACAAGAACCAACTTCTTGGTTAACCTTTTCAGATGCTCAACATGCTCACGACTCAAGGCTGTTCCCATGGACGCCACAGCATTTTCGATTCCAGCCCGATAGGCTGCAATCACATCCATGAATCCTTCCATCAGATAAATCTCACTGGCTTTTCCAGAAGATTTTTTTGCCCTATCCATATGATATAATTCGTAACTTTTGTTAAAAATTGCAGTCGATCGGCTATTTTTATACTTAGAAGTTTGTGAATCCGTTTTCTGCCAGATACGACCTGAGAAGGCAATAACCTTTCCTTGGTCATTTGTCAGGGGAAACATAATCCGATTGTGAAAGGTATCTACAAATTGATTTGCATCTGAGAGGTAAAACAGTCCTGAATCTAGGAAATCCTCATCACGATACTGACCAGACAAACGTTGATAGAGATAGTTTCGTTCTGGAGGTGCTAAACCAATCCGAAAATGCTTGAGCACTTCATCTGTCAAACCACGCTGATAAAGATAGTTTCTGGCCTCCTCCCCTATAGTCGTTGTCATGAGAATAGCATGATAAAATTTAGCCGCATCTTCATGCATATCATAAAGAGCTTGGTGAGGCGAGGCTGGTTTCTGTTCACTATAAAGCGGTTTTTCCACCTCAATCCCAACACGCTGACCTAAAATCTGCACAGCCTCCATAAAGGGAACCCCTTGGTACTCCTCGATGAACTTAAAGACATCACCTGAGCGACCACAACCAAAACAGTGGTAAAACTGCTTGTCCTCTACAACGTTGAAAGAAGGTGTTTTTTCACCATGAAAAGGACAGAGCCCTAGATAGTTCCGTCCTGCCTTTTGTAAAGAAATCACATCTCCTATGACTTCCACAATGTTGGCATTGTTTTTGATTTCTTCAATGACTTGTTTGTCAACCATACACAATACCTCCATGTTATCATAGTTTACTTTATATAGTATACTTTATTTCAGAAAAAAAGTAAACCATTTCACTCGTTTTCCCTACTTTATTCAAAGAGTTGATAATAATCAGAGATTTTCATTTTTGCTTTTTCTTCTTGGTTCAAATCTTGGATAATTCGTCCTTCTTTCATGACAATTAATCGATTGCCATACTTAAGAGCATCTTCCATATGATGAGTAATCATAAGCGCTGTCAGCTGGTCATTCTTAACAAATTCATCTGTCAATTCCATCAAAGCAACACTAGTCTTTGGATCAAGGGCTGCAGTATGCTCGTCTAACAAGAGTAATTCAGGACGCTTCAAGGTTGCCATCAAGAGACTCAAAGCCTGTCTTTGCCCACCTGATAAGAACTCAATCGGTGTATTCAAGTGTTTCTCAAGACCATTTCCTACTTTTTCAATGGTCGCCTGAAATTCATCCTTATAAATAGTCAAGCGTCGTGGTAACAATCCACGCTTTTCACCACGAAACTTGGCAATCAAGAGATTCTCTGCCACTGTCATACGAGGAGCTGTCCCCATCTTTGGATCTTGGAAGACTCGAGACAGATACTTAGCCCGCTTTTCTGGTGAAAACTTGCTAACATCCTCACCTAAAATACGGATGGTTCCACTGGTTAAGGACAAGGTTCCTGCAATAGTGTTAAAGAGAGTTGATTTCCCAGCACCATTTCCACCTAAAATCGTGATGAAATCCTGTTCAAAAATTTCTAAGGAAACATCATTTAAAATAATCTTCTCTTCATCAAAGCCATTTTTAACGATTTTGGTTGCATTTTTTAATTCTACAATTGCTGTCATTTGCTTAACTTGGCTCCTTTCAAGATGGTTTGCTTAAATGTTGGAATCATGAGGCAGACTGCTAAAATCACGGCGCTGTACAAACGAAGGTAACTTGTATTAAAGCCAAGCGCAATAACCGCCCACACTAAGAATTGATAAGCGATAGAACCTACAACGATGGTAACCAGACGTTCTGCCAAACTCAAACTCTTGAAAATAACTTCCCCAATAATCAAACTTGCAAGCCCCACAACGATAACCCCGATCCCTCGAGATACATCAGCATACCCTTCTTGCTGGGCAATGAGAGCTCCTGCAAGGGCAATCACACCATTTGATAAGACCAAGCCCATGAGCTCCATGCGTCCAGTATGAATCCCGAAACTTCTAGCCATATCAGGATTGTCACCTGTAGCAATATAGGCTTGTCCGAGTTTGGTATCCAAGAAAAAGAGCATGAGAGCAATAACAAAACTGACAAAGATAAGACCTGTCAAGAGTTGGTTCAAATCTGAATCAAAAGGCAAAACATCCTGGATTTGCTTGGTTCCAAGTAAGCCTAAATTGGCACGTCCCATAATCAAGAGCATGATAGAGTGACAGGAAGTCATCACCAAAATCCCTGAGAGCAAAGTTGGGATCTTCCCTTTTGTATAAAGAAGTCCTGCTGCCATACCAGCCAAACAACCTGCTCCTACAGCAAGCAGTGTCGCTAAAAAAGGGTTCACGCCTTTGGTTATCAGAGTGACAGCAACAGCTCCCCCAAGAGGGAAGGAACCTTCTGTTGTCATATCTGGAAAGTTTAAAATCCTAAATGTCATAAAGATTCCCAGACCTAGAATAGCCCAGACAAATCCTTGAGAAATAATGGAAACAATCATATTTTATTTAATCCTTTCTATATTCATCTTTTTAAAAAATGGGAAGAGTCTCCTCCTCCCTACCTTATTTATTCGATGACTTGTCCTGCTTCTTTGAGAACAGACTCAGGAATCGTAATACCTAGTTCTTGAGCTATTTTTTTATTGATCACTGACTTACCAGTTGAAAAGACATTGACTGGGGTATCAGCTGGTTTTGCACCTTTCAGAACTTGCGCAATCATTTTTCCAGTTGCCACACCAAGGTCATGTTGGTCAACTACAACGGATGCCAAACCACCTACTTCTACCATAGCTGCCGCACTTGGATAAATTGGTTTCTTAGAACTTTGATTGCTAGAGACAACCGTTGGAAATCCTGATGCAATGGTGTTATCAATTGGAACCCAAATAGCATCTACCTTGCTAGTCATAACAGTGACAGTTGAGGCAATTTCATTTGTTGAAGGAACTGCAAATGTTTCCACTGTCAGACCTGCTTTTTCAGCATAAGCCTTAAATTCTTCGACCTGTGTTTTTGAATTGTCTTCGCTACTTGAGTAAAGAGCTCCGATTGTTTTCACATTCGGTGTCAGGGTCTTGATGAGTTCAACTTGTTGTTGAGCTGGATTGTGGTCAGATACCCCTGTAACGTTGCCACCTGGTCTTTTCAAATCTTTAACCAAGTTAGCACCAATTGGGTCTGTAATAGCAGCCATGATAACCGGTAGGTCTTTTGTGGCACTAGCCAAACCTTGAGCAGCTGGTGTTGCGATACCAACCACAAGATCATTCCCATTTGCAACCAATTGTTTACTCATTGTCGCAACCTTACTTTGGTCACCTTCTGAGTTCATAAAATCGATTTTAACTTGGTCATCTTTATAACCTTCTTCTGCAAGCCCATCTTGGATTCCTTTATAAATCAAATCAAGAGATGGATGGCTCACAAACTGAAGCACACCAATCTTGGTTATTTTCTTCTCATCCTTATTATTCTGAGCTTCTGATTTATTCATTGAAGAGTAAATCAAGCTTCCTGCTACTAAGACTGCTAATGCAGCGATAATTCCAATTAAACGTTTATTTTTCATTCTATTTCTCCTTTTTAATTCCTTTAAAAACTTCACTTATCTAATACTATTCGAAAATCTCTTCAAACCACGTCAGCTTCACCTTGCCGTAGCTATGGTTACTGACTTCGTCNNCAGTGCTTTGAGCAACCTGCGGCTAGCTTCCTAGTTTGTGCTTTGATTTTCATTGAGTATAAACAAGTGACGCCATCGTTTTCTTTCCATACTAACCTCCATCAAAAAAATCCTCACACAAAAAACTTGTGTGAGGACGTCGATGCGCGGTACCACCTCAATTATAGGGAATTTCCCTATCGCTCTGTCTCGCAATAACGAGATGCACTGTAAGGTGTGCTCACCGAATTTTTATGATTTCAAATTCTAAATAGCATTCAGCCCAATTTTCATCATTACCACTTATCTGTTTTCAGCTATCACAGACTCTCTAAAAAGTTTGAATGATTACTTTTCTGAATGGTTAAATTATATCATTTTTAAACTACTTGTCAAGACTCTTTTAGCATTTTTTTGATACTCACTCTTGAAAATTATCAACCTGAATTACGCAATCCTGTTGCAATTCCGTTGATGGTGATATGAATCAATCGTTCTTGATCACTGGACAATTCTCCACGACGTTGGCGTTTAATCAACTCTAACTGAATATAGTTGAGAATATTAAAGTAAGGCATACGGTAATCCAGACTAGCTTTTAGATATGGATTGTCAGCTAAGAGTTCGTCATGTCCTTCAATAGCCAAGATAACGTTCTTAGTAACTTGCCATTCATTTAAAATAGTCTCATAGATGGCCTTAACTTGCTCGTCTTCACAAAGTTTAGCATATTCAAAAGCAATATTCATATTTGATTTTGACAAAACCATATCAACATTTGAAAGAAGCGATTGGAAGAAAGGCCAATTTTGGTACATATCTCGTAAGATAGCAATATTCTCTGGATTTTTATCGATAAATTCCTTGAAGCTTGAACCAACCCCGTACCATCCAGGGAACATAACACGACTCTGTGACCATGAGAATACCCAAGGGATGGCACGCAAACCACCGATTTCAGTAATCGTCTTACGAGCTGCTGGACGAGAACCAATATTAAAACTTGAAATAGCCTTGATTGGACTTGACTCGAAGAAATAATCATAGAAATGGTCATTCCCAAAGACCAAATCACGGTAGATATCGTAACTACGGTCCACTACTTGATCCATAATGGCTTCATAACGATTTGAGGTATTGGTATCGCTCTTCTTCTGAGTAATCATACGGTTAATAGCTGCCGATACTAGCATTTCAAGATTATAGTAAGCGGCGTCTTTGTTACCGTATTTATTGCCAATTACCTCACCCTGCTCCGTCAAGCGGATACGATCCTTGATAGACTTGAGCGGTTGAGATGTGATGGCTTCATAGGTTGGCCCACCACCACGACCGACAGTCCCACCACGACCATGGAAGAAGGTAACCTTAACGCCAAATTCATCTCCAATAGCAGTCAATTGTTGTTGAGCCTTGTAAAGGGTCCAACATGATGACAAGTAACCGCCATCTTTATTACTGTCAGAGTAGCCAAGCATGATTTCTTGGTAGTTATTTCGTGAGGCAATCCATTTTTTGGCAAGAGGAAGAGAAAGATATTGTCTCATTGTTTCCTCTGAATGATCCAAGTCTTCAATTGTTTCAAAAAGGGGAACAATCTGAACACGCGCCCTTTCCGTATCCACCAGTCCTACTTCTTTTAATAGAATAGCTAATTCTAGCATATCAGAAAGGCTAGTAGCGTGCGAAATGATGGTCTGGCGGATGACATCATCTCCCAACTTATCTTTCAAAACACGAGCCGTCTTAAAAATAGCTAGTTCTTTTGCTAATAATTCTGATTTTTCTGCGTGAGTCGCAGAAAGAATTCGGGGATCTTCTTCTAATTCTTTCAAGAGAAGGTCACATTTTTCTTCTTCACTCAACTCACTATAGCGAGAATGAATTCCTGCTGATTTCAAGAGTTCTGCCACACAGGCTTCATAGACGCTAGAGTCTTGTCGCATATCAATTGATGCTAGGTAAAAACCAAATATCTCTACTGCCTGCAGTAATTCAACAAAATCACCTGAAATCAAGGACTCGCCCTTATTTTCTAGTAGAGAATCTCGAATGGCAATCAAATCCTTGTAGAAATCATTGGCGGTTTCATAACGAGTCCCAACTTCCTTATCCTCAATCAGATAGGTTTTTGTTGCTTGGATTTTTGACTGAATATCAAACAAGGCACGACGGTAAAGCTCTTTTTCGCGGTAAATCGAGTTATCCTTGGATTGACGAGCCATTTCTCTGACTTGCTTGCTGACATTGACAATGCTAGTTGAAAGAGAAAATTCACGATAAAGTTGGTAAATCTTTTCATCATAGTAGTTCATGATGACTTCACACTGAGTGAGTGCAGACTGTTTCAAGGTCTCTGATGTAACAAAGGGATTTCCATCACGGTCACCACCTATCCACATACCCATGGTGATCGGTTTAGCCTGTTTTAAATTCAATCCATGCGCTTGCGCTAAGCGCTTATACTCCGTCGTCAAGTGAGGTACAGCTTTCAAAAAGGAGCTGTTGTAATATTCCATAGCATTCGTGATTTCGTTAGTCACTTTTAATTTTTTCTCACGAATCATGTCTGTCTGCATGATAATTTCGATGTAACGACGCAAATCATTGTGCCATTTTTCTTTATTGATCAACCCCAACTTAACATCACGGTATTTACGCAAAAGACTATGGATATGATTTGTTAAATCCAACATACTTTTGCGTTGCACTTGTGTTGGATGGGCTGTCAAAACAGGGACAACATTCAAGTGTTCTAGGATCTCAACGGCATTTTCTTTTTCAGCAACCATTTTGATCGTTGTAGATAATTTACCTAAATAGTCCTGATCAATATTATTTTGATGATTGATTTCATAAGCTAAATCCACATCCTCTGAAATATTAATCAAAAGAGGTAAGATTGAAAAATAGCGTGAAATATAGACCATTTCATCATTTGATAAGCTAGTCACTAGACGGTTTAGACCTTGATAATCTTCCTGCGTTGATAATTCTTTCAACTGCATGATTTTTTCAAAGGTCTCTGGGGCAAGCATATTTTTAGTAATATCTTCCAGCAATTCTGTTAGAATCAATACTTCTTCTTGCACAACACTTTTATTACTATAATTTTCTAATTTTTGAAGAGACATAGACTATCCTTTCTTTATTCTACTTCACAGAAGGTTCATTGGTTGATTTTCCAATTCTCGGTACAACTTAGCGCGTTTTTCACTGGCATCAATATTTAAGACAAAGGCCACTGCCACTGACAAGACTAGAAGACTATTCCCCCCCTGGGATAAGAAGGGGAAGGTTACTCCTGTAGATGGAATCAAGCCCGAAATCCCTCCGATATTGACAAATACCTGAACCAACATCATCCCTCCGACACCGAGTGCAACCATGGCATTGAAAGGATTCTCCGCTCGGATACCGACCAAGATAATCCGCAAAATCATGAAAAACAAGAGAGCTAAAATAAGACTGGCACCAACAAAGCCAAATTCTTCAATCACGATAGAAAAGACAAAGTCTGTATGAGCTTCTGGTAAATAACCTCGTTTTTCAATCGAATTCCCAAGACCTAGACCAAACCAACCGCCATTGACCATGGCAAAATAAGAATTAGATAACTGGTGACCCGCATCCGCACGATCGGCAAAAGGATTAAAAAAGGCACTAAAGCGCTTGGCTACATAGCCAAATACTGGAATTTTTGAAAAGGTCTCAACACCGATTAGGCTGATAGTGGTCAAGAAAAAGACAGAAGCGGCAGATACGAGGGCCAGAATGGTTGAAAACCAGCGATAAGCGATTCCACTAACTGTATACATAATCAAGGAAACCAAGACTAAAATAGTCGCATTTCCTAAATCAGGGAAAATTCCCAAACTTCCAATCAGAACTAGGAGAACGAATCGCCAATCATTAAAAGCACGGGGAAGCCATTGATTTTGAGTCAAAACTTGAAAATCATAAATAGCTATTTCTTCTTGCTGTTTGGAGAATCGGTGAGCCAAATACCAAATAATAATGATTTTTAAGTACTCAGCTGGCTGAATAGTTACTCCTGCAACCGAAATCCAACCGTATGCCCCGTTTACGGAAATACCAATAAAACGAGCTAAGAACAATAAAAGCATTTCTATCAATATAACTAAAATGATTAGTCGCTCATTTCTCAAAAAATCTAGTCTCAATTTATAAATTAAGGCAATCAGTATCAAACTAACAATCCAAAAGATTCCTTGGTTTCGAACCAATTGCAAGGCGCTCTTGCCTTCTTCAATTAAAATAGCGCTGGTGGTCGAATAGACCACAATCAAGCCCAAAATAGATAAAAGCAAGTAAGGAATCAAGATGGAATAATTTAATAAGTGCCTCTTACTAATCTTCATAGTATCACCACTCTACTAGGATACAGACAAATCTGTTCCAAATTCCGTTTTATTTTCTAGTTTTGATTGCTATTATACCATTTTTTCAGAAAGAAAAAAACTCTTACCTTACAATCCTTCGAATTTTACTGTTTTTACAGAATTAAGGCAGAATTTGAAATCGTAAAACCATTTTGAATAAGAGTTGCTTCAATCCATTGACTCCGACTAATTATGTTGCTTTCGTGAATGCCAAAATCAGCCGCAATTTGTTCATAAGTGCACTATTCTCGCATGTATTGAATAGTTACCATGAGGAGATCGTCTAGGCTTAATTTGGGTTTTCGTCCACCTTTTGCGCGTTTACGTTGATAAGCTGTTTTTAACACAGCTAACATCTCTTCAAAAGTCGTGCGCTGAACACCTACAAGGCTCTTGAAACGGCTATCGCTTAATTGCTGACTTGCTTCAGAATTCATAGTTTTATTGTATTATATTTTGTTTCGCAGAAAGTCTATTATTCCTTTCGTTCAAAGGTTTCTACGCTTTTAGCAACAAAGCTACACACTGAGCGTTTCGGACTTACCTTATCGTTTCGTCGTAAACTCCTTACTCTACGACAGCTATCCCATTGGCGGAGAATCTACTTCTACTTCGCTGATGACTCAGCTCGTACAAGCAATCCTACACACTCCACGTGATGCGTATGCGGAACTCAAAAGGTTTGGGGAACCTTTTGAGGATTAACTTCGTTTCTCCAACAAGCTTACACACTCCACGTGTGGTGCTAGCAAACTTCTATATTATAGAATGAAAGTGACTGAGTTGTTGTTTAAAATTAAACTTCAGAATGAAAGTATATACTATCTTGTATCAAATGGCTATTTAAAATAAATATGTAAAACTATTTATTACTAAAATAGTTAATCATATACTCCTATAACACTACAATCTGTAAAAATAAAAACACAAAGTTACCAGTAGTACCTTTTCTCACTTAGATATTGTTCCTTTTGTTCTCTAGAATTTTCATGATTTCTAATTCCTAGTAATTCATCTGTTGAAGAAACTATTGGGTCTATCCAGTCAGCTTTGGATCTAATCCAATCAATTTCATCCTTACTAAGTTTCCCCGCTATCTCCAGTTTATCAGCCATCAATCTTAAATCATTTGCTGTTTTAAAATCTTCTAGCATATTCAGAAGAGACATTGTCCGCTTCTTCTCTTCTTCGATTCTATTTTGTAATTTTCTTTTTCGCTCTTGTTCCTCTTCGTATAGTCTTGCTTTCTCTTCACGTTCAAGGTGTAAGTTCTTAACTTTATAATACTCTTGGTAAATTAAAACAATTATTTCTGGGATTGATTGTTCAAGTGTGAATTCTTTAGTATCTTTAATGTATTTACCATCTATTATCTTAAATCGAAAGTTTTCATTTGGAATATAGTCATACTTCTTTATTCTTGGTTTAAAAGCATATCTATTAAACTTAACGCTATCATTGTACTTCGCTAATTCTTTAGCTTCTTCTTTTGTTAATTCATGACTTACTTTGTCTGTTGATTCTATAACTTCAAAACGAACAATATCCTTATCAATTTGAATATCCCAATTTGAAGTTACATTATCACCGATTCTTTCAATAACAGTAACTAGTGTATCTAAAAAGCGATATAAGCGTGGAAGAGAATTTAGTGAAATATTTTTTACAAATTTAGGTTCTTTTAAATCATTATATCTGTGCCTAGAATCAAAGTAAGGATAAGAAGCAGCTTTTTCCCTCTTATTCCACTCTGTAATTTTATCTCTTAGATTAGCTACGGATTTATGTAATCTCTTATTTGGAGCCTGGTTTAGGTTTGAAACTGCTTCAATAATACGCTCTATTTTATCGTCGTCTATAAATGATAATGAACTTCTTATACTAGTTGTATCAAGTTTAACAGTATCTCCGTTTTTATCTTCCATACTATCTTCTTTATGTTTAGCAGCTTTAATTCTACTGTTCTTTAAACTTTTTCTATCAATATTAACTTCATTTACGTCATTTTGTGGTAATGGAACGATAAATTCACTTAAGTCTTGTCCAGTATTCTTACGATACCAATAACTCCCCTTTGGAATTGGGATTTCAAATTCTTTACATTTCTTGAGTAAGTCAGAATAGCTTAAATCATATTTCAATGAAACTTGTTTTGCACTTATCTCCCAGATTTCTTCATAGAGTTCTTCTCTAGAAAAGGTCTTTATCATCTTCATTTGAAACACCTTTACCCTTATATTTTACATCACCGTTTTTATATTTACCAAGCGAAAACGCAAATTCAAAAACTTCTAATTCTTCACTTCTGCATTTTCGCTTAATATAAAAAGTAAATCTTGTTTTAATCCGTTAAATTCCTCTATAATTTTATCTAAACTAGTTTCAATATTTTCAACACGGATCTCTGATAGCTTACCATGATTGTATGAAATCATTCTTTCAGCGATAATATGATATGACCAACTCTCAGTGAAACGTCTGTCTCTTTCTTCGTTATGAATAGCAAAACCAATTGGAAGAAGATTATTTCTAAGACCTATCGCAACTGCTTGTGAACTTATACCTAAATAATCACCAGCAATTTTTAATGTGATTTTATTTAATTTTCTAATATCTTCGTCGGTATATTTCGGCATGTTAGTACTCCTTTGTTATAATTGCAAATGCAATATTATCTAATTTAAAATATCTTGATGGGCTGCTTCTAGTTGTTTTCCATAATAAAATTAATTTGTGGTACATCATTCTCTGAAAGTTAATAATCTAAAATCTTTTCAATGAAAAATTTATATTAAGCAATAAATAATCTCTTCAGATTAAGAGTTTCTATCTTTTAAAGTAAATCCATTTATCAATTCCATATATAGACGTAATAGTTATTTACTATCTAGGTCAAAACCAATCTGCCAAAATCCCATATCAAATATTTTCATTTGAGGATACAGCATATCAGCAACATTAAAATTCTTTTGAACTGAATCTAACTGTTCTATGTTTTTTTCATAAAAATCTACTAGTTGTAAAATAGATTTAATGTTATAGGTTCCACTTGCAATCTTTTGTGATCTTATTCCAGAAACAAAATATCTATCATATGCCGGAACACAACCGAGTGTCCCCATCAGTATCTTTGTGATTAATGTATCTGATAAGTTGTTTTTTAGTGCTGAACCTCTCACTTCACGCCTAATTTAATCATAATAAGTTGCAATAAATTCATTAATTTCCTTTAGCAATTTTTGGTTAGTTTCATTTTTAAAATCTTTACATTCTATTCCTGCTAGAGAATCATATTCATTGCTTAAGATTTCTCTTACTACAGGTATATGTACTCTATAATCCTTTTGTAATAAGAATGAAGAACCTCGATACATCCCCCAACTTGCTAAATAAAATGCAAGTTGTAAACTCAGGTAATCAAGATTCACATTATTCTCTTTTCGAGCTGTCATAAAATGTGAATAACAATGCTCCCATGAACGATATCTATCATGTTCATCAGTTTTCAAATCGTTATAAAACTCAGTTGATGATTTAATAATCATATCAATTGTTTCCATACTTCCTGCTTTCCTAATCAACTTTCAAATATATAGCGTTTTCATTATTTTCTTAATCTATTATATCATTATTCAAAGTCATAACCACCCGTG
>NZ_VMMT01000048.1:0-36808 GCF_013277355.1 Streptococcus sp. 1343 | reverse complement strand
TATCAGGCTACACATCCTATAGTCCAAAAGTGGATGGTCCAGATTTTGAACTCATCAAAAAACTCTGTGATGCCGGTGTAGATGTCATTGCAGAAGGAAAAATTCATACACCAGAACAAGCCAAACAAATCCTTGAATACGGAGTGCGAGGCATCGTTGTTGGTGGCGCTATTACTAGACCAAAAGAGATTACAGAACGCTTCGTAGCAGGATTGAAATAGCATGCTAGAGAAGAGGTGTAATGTGAAAATTGATGTTATAAATCATATAGAGTCACCAGGACTAGCTGGGATGATTTGTAGATGGATTAACAATAGAATTTTAGTATATGGGGGTAGTTATTTCCCAAATAACGATCCGTTAAAGAGTCCAAAAGTCCAATCTAATAAAATTAGAGTTTATGATGAGAAATTTAATCTTCTATATGAACAAGATGGAAAAATTTCTCCAGATAAAGGAATTACGATTGAAGTTGAAAATGAAATCTTTTATATTCTAGGTTCAAGTATTTATCGTATTACAATTGGTGAAAGTGTAGAAGAAATCTGTCTCGGGGATTTTGATTTCCAACTAGAGAGTGGTTATGGTTGTTATTTTGATGGCCACTTATTCTTTGGATTTCAGGAAAGTTATCTGTTCAATATTGAGACTCGAGAGCTTTTAAAAAAATCCGACTTCCCAGTTTCTGGTAGAGGTCAAGGTTTATCAGTCAAATATCAAAATGAATTGTATTATTTAGGTGGAGCGAACATTAAAGCTTATTTAGATGGATACAAGTATATTTTTAAAAAAGATAAGTGGGAAAAACTTGAGTTCGGATTACCAAGTTCAGTTCTAGGAGCATCAAGTATACAAATAAATGAAAACGTTTTATTGATGCTTGGTGGCTTTAATGAAATTGTTTATAATAAAGCAGTTATTGATTTAGCAGCCCCTGGCTATAGGGAAGAATACTTTTCTAAAGGAAGAGATTTCTTTAATTGGAATCGCAGCTTGCGAATACTAGATTTAGAGACAGGTAAGGTCAAGATTGTTGCAAACGATGAGCGTTTTGCTCTTTGTGGGGCAGGTTTTCTAAAAGCTGACAATGGATATTACGTTGTTAGTGGGGAATGTAGCCCAGGAAGACGCACTTCTGATATACTTTTGTTAGAGGAGGAAAAATAACGAAGAGTTTAAATTTTTAATTTCTGCAATGCTTACTTAATCACAATAAATAATTACTTAATACAAATAAAGGAGAAATCTAATGAAAGATTTAACTAAATACAAAGGCGTTATCCCTGCATTTTATGCTTGCTATGAAGAAAATGGTGAAATTAGCCAAGAACGTGTAAAATCTCTGGTGCAATATTTCATTGACAAAGGTGTAAAAGGTATCTATGTAAATGGTTCTTCAGGTGAATGTATTTACCAAAGTGTAGAAGACCGTAAACAAATTATTGAAGCTGTTATGGAAGTTGCTAAAGGTAAATTAACAGTTATTAACCATGTTGCATGTAATAATACGAAAGATAGTATTGAATTGGCAAAACATTCAGAAAGTGTTGGAGTCGATGCTATTGCAGCTATCCCACCTATTTACTTCAAATTGCCAGAATATTCAATCGCAGAATATTGGAATGCAATGAGTGAAGCTGCGCCAAATACAGATTTTATCATTTATAATATTCCACAATTGGCAGGGGTTGCGTTGACTGGTAGTTTGTATGCAACAATGCGTCAAAATCCTCGTGTGATTGGAGTTAAAAATTCTTCTATGCCTGTACAAGATATTCAAATGTTTGTAGCTGCAGGTGGAGAAGATTACATTGTATTCAATGGTCCAGATGAACAATATCTTGGTGGTCGCTTGATGGGAGCAGAAGCTGGTATTGGTGGTACTTATGGCGTTATGCCAGATTTGTTCTTGAAATTGGAAAGTTTGATTCAAGAACGAGATTTAGATACTGCTAAAAAACTTCAATATGCTATCAATGAAGTTATCTATAAGATGATATCAGGTAAGGCAAATATGTATGCTGTAGCAAAAGAGGTTTTGCGTCTAAATGAAAAACTTGATTTAGGTTCCGTTCGTCAACCCTTAGAAGCATTGGCAGAAGGTGACTTGGAAGTTGCAAAACAAGCAGCCGAACTTATTCAACAAGCACGAAAAGAATTTTTATAGTACCTAAATAAAATCAATATGGAGATATGTTATGGGCACAACAGGATTTACAATAATTGACTTAATTATCTTGATTGTTTATTTACTTGCGGTGTTGGTTGCAGGTATCTATTTCTCTAAAAAAGAGATGAAAGGAAAAGAGTTCTTTAAAGGAGATGGTTCGGTTCCTTGGTATGTTACTTCGGTATCCATTTTTGCCACAATGCTCAGTCCGGTTTCCTTCTTGGGACTCGCTGGTAACTCTTATGCAGGTAGCTGGATTTTATGGTTTGCTCAATTAGGGATGGTTGTAGCTATTCCACTGACAATTCGTTTTATCTTACCTATTTTTGCACGGATAGACATCGATACGGCATATGATTACTTGGATAAACGCTTTAATTCTAAAGCACTTCGTATTATTTCAGCACTCTTGTTTATTATTTATCAATTGGGACGTATGTCTATCATTATGTACCTCCCATCAGCTGGTTTATCAGTATTGACAGGAATTGACATCAATATTTTGATTACTTTGATGGGTGCAATTGCAATTGTTTATTCTTATACTGGTGGTCTAAAATCCGTATTATGGACAGACTTTATTCAAGGTGTGGTTCTGATTAGTGGTGTCGTTGTAGCTTTATTTGTACTGATGGCTAATATTAAAGGTGGCTTTGGTGCAGTAGCAGAAACATTAGCAAACGGGAAATTCCTTGCTGCAAATGAAAAACTTTTCGATCCTAACTTGCTTTCAAACTCCATCTTCTTAATTGTGATGGGTTCAGGCTTTACAATCTTGTCTTCCTATGCTTCATCTCAAGATTTGGTTCAACGTTTTACTACAACACAAAATATTAAGAAACTTAATAAAATGTTGTTCACAAATGGTGTCTTGTCACTTGCAATTGCAACAGTCTTTTACTTAATCGGTACAGGCTTGTACGTATTCTATCAAGTACAAAATGCAGGTAGTGCAGCTAGCAATATCCCTCAAGACCAAATCTTTATGTACTTTATTGCATACCAGTTACCAGTAGGTGTCACAGGTTTGATCTTGGCAGCGATTTATGCAGCAGCTCAATCAACTGTTTCAACAGGTTTGAACTCTGTTGCAACTTCATGGACATTGGATATTCAAGATGTCATTTCTAAAAATATGTCAGAGGATCGTCGTACGAAAATTGCACAATTCGTATCTCTAGCAGTAGGTTTATTCTCAATTGTTGTTTCCATTATCATGGCTCATTCAGATATTAAATCTGCATACGAATGGTTCAATAGTTTCATGGGACTTGTACTTGGTCTACTTGGTGGTGTATTTATTCTTGGTTTTGTTTCTAAAAAAGCAAATAAACAAGGTGCTTATGCAGCGCTGATTGTATCAACTATCGTCATGGTATTTATTAAATACTTCCTTCCTCCAACAGCTGTTAGCTACTGGGCATATTCATTGATTTCAATCTCTGTATCAGTAGTTTCAGGTTATATTGTATCTGTTCTTACTGGAAATAAAGTATCTGCACCTAAATATACAACGATTCATGATATTCCAGAAATTAAAGCGGATTCAAGTTGGGAAGTTCGTCACTAATAGAAAAGAGAAAATAATATGATTATTTCTGAACAATCTGATTTTAGACGATATGCTTCTGTCAATAAACATTTTTCAAAAGTCTGTGATTTTTTAGAAAATACAAATTTGACAGATTTAGTTGATGGAAAATTGATATTGACGGGGAAATGTTTTTGCAAATTGTATGATTTATCTAGCTGATGGAGTTCCAGGAGATATTTTTGAAACTCATAAGAAATCTTTAGATATTCATATTGTTGTTGAAAATACTGAAAAAATGGCAGTAACTTCCCCAGTTCGTGCCCAGTCACGTGTACCTTTTAGCGAAGAAAAGGATATTGCTTTTTACGATAGCAAAGACTATCAAATTGTTGAATTGCTTCCAGGGAATATGTTGGTGACTTTTGAAGAAGATCTTCACCAACCAAAGATTCATTGCAATGATGAGCCTGTTAAAAAACTTGTTATCAAAGTTTTAAACGAGGAAAAATAAAATGAAAAAAATATTAAACAATATGTAACCTTAGGTACTGTAGTGGTATTATCAGCATTTGTTGCTAACTCAGTTGCAGCTTAGGAGACTGAAACTTCTGAAGTATCAACACCAGAGTTGGTGCAACTTGTTGCACCAACGACTCCGATTTCGGAAGTACACCTAAATCGGGTAACTCTTCGGAAGTTACTGTACAACCTCGAACAGTCGAAACTACTGTTAAGGATCCATCTTCTGCAACGGAAGAAACTCCTGTCTTAGAAAAAAATAATGTTACTTTAACAGGGGGAGGAGAAAATGTTACTAATGAGTTAAAGGATAAATTTACTAGCGGTGACTTTGCTGTAGTGATTAAGTACAATTAGTCTAGTGAGAAAGGCTTACAAGCTCTGTTTGGAATATCTAATTCTAAACCCGGTCAACAAAATAGTTATGTAGATGTGTTCCTTAGAGACAATGGTGAATTGGGGATGGAAGCGCGTGATACTTCTTCCAATAAAAATCACCTAGTATCCAGACCTGCTTCAGTTTGGGGTAAGTACAAACAAGAAGCTGTGACTAACACTGTTGCAGTAGTAGCAGATTTAGTCAAAAAAACATATTCTTTATATGCAAATGGCACAAAAGTAGTAGAAAAGAAAGTGGATAACTTCTTAAACATAAAGGATATTAAAGGCATTGATTACTATATGCTTGGGGGAGTGAAACGTGCAGGAAAAACGGCGTTTGGTTTTAACGGAACACTAGAAAATATCAAATTCTTTAATAGTGCATTGGATGAAGAAACTGTTAAAAAGATGACAACAAACGTTGTTACTGGACATTTAATTTATACGGCTAATGATACAACAGGTTCTAACTATTTCCGTATTCCAGTTCTGTATACTTTTAGCAATGGTCGGGTATTTTCAAGCATTGACGCTCGTTACGGCGGAACTCATGATTTTTTGAATAAAATTAATATTGCTACAAGTTATAGTGATGATAATGGTAAGACATGGACTAAACCAAAATTAACATTGGCATTCGATGATTTTGCGCCAGTACCATTAGAATGGCCTCGTGATGTTGGTGGACGTGACTTACAAATCAGCGGTGGTGCAACCTATATTGACTCTGTTATTGTTGAAAAAAATAATAAACAAGTACTCATGTTTGCTGATGTTATGCCTGCTGGAGTAAGTTTTAGAGAAGCTACTAGAAAAGATTCAGGTTATAAACAAATTGATGGTAATTATTATCTTAAATTAAAGAAACAAGGTGATACTGATTATAATTATACTATTCGTGAGAATGGTACTGTATACGACGATCGTACCAACAGACCAACTGAATTTTCAGTAGATAAAAATTTCGGTATTAAACAAAATGGTAATTATTTGACGGTAGAGCAATATTCGGTTTCATTTGAAAATAATAAAAAGACTGAATATCGTAATGGGACTAAAGTCCATATGAATATCTTCTACAAAGATGCATTATTCAAAGTAGTGCCAACGAACTATATTGCATATATTTCTAGCAATGATCATGGCGAATCTTGGTCTGCACCAACTTTATTACCTCCTATAATGGGACTTAATCGGAATGCGCCTTATTTGGGTCCTGGACGTGGAATCATTGAAAGCTCAACTGGACGAATTCTTATTCCGTCTTACACTGGTAAAGAGTCTGCATTCATTTATAGTGACGATAATGGAGCGTCTTGGAAAGTTAAAGTTGTGCCACTTCCTTCTAGTTGGTCAGCAGAAGCACAATTTGTAGAATTGAGTCCAGGAGTAATTCAAGCATACATGCGTACAAATAATGGTAAAATTGCATATTTAACAAGTAAAGACGCAGGTACTACTTGGAGTGCGCCGGAATATTTGAAATTTGTTTCAAATCCAAGTTATGGAACACAATTATCAATCATCAATTATAGTCAATTGATTGATGGTAAAAAGGCTGTCATTTTAAGTACTCCAAACTCCACAAATGGTCGTAAACACGGACAAATTTCGATTGGTCTAATTAATGATGATAATACAATTGATTGGCGTTATCATCACGATGTTGATTATAGTAACTATGGATACTCATATTCAACATTGACAGAGTTACCAAATCATGAAATTGGATTGATGTTTGAAAAATTTGATTCATGGTCTCGTAATGAACTTCATATGAAAAATGTTGTACCATATATAACATTTAAGATTGAAGATTTGAAAAAGAATTAAAGCTGAAATTTAAATATATTGAAAGAGGATAAAAATTATGGTAAATTACGGTATTGTTGGAGCTGGATATTTTGGAGCTGATTTGGCTCGCTCAATGAACAAAATTGAAGATGCAAAAGTGGTTGCGGTATTTGACCCAAATCATGGAGAAGAAGTTGCTCAAGAGTTGGGATCTGATGTTTGTGCAAGTTTAGATGAACTTGTAGCACGTGAAGATATTGATTGTGTGATCGTAGCTTCACCTAGCTACCTTCACCGTGAACCTGTTGTGAAAGCTGCTCAACATGGCAAACACGTATTTTGTGAAAAGCCGATTGCATTGTCTTATGAAGATTGTAAAGCCATGGTTGACGCATGTAAAGAAAATAATGTTATCTTTATGGCTGGTCACATCATGAACTTCTTTAATGGTGTACACCATGCTAAAGAATTGATTACTCAAGGTAAAATCGGTAAAGTTCTTTATTGTCATGCCGCTCGTACAGGTTGGGAAGAACAACAACCAACTGTATCATGGAAGAAACTTCGTTCTCAATCTGGAGGACATTTGTACCACCATATTCATGAATTAGATTGCATTCAGTTCATCATGGGAGGACTTCCTGAAAAAGCGACAATGGTAGGAGGTAATGTATATCATAAAGGTGAAAACTTTGGTGATGAAGATGATATGCTCATTGTAAACCTAGAATACTCTGATGATCGTTATGCTGTTTTGGAATATGGTAATGCTTTCCGTTGGGGTGAACACTACGTCTTGATTCAAGGAACTGAAGGAGCTATCAAACTTGACTTATTCAATACTGGAGGTACTCTTCGTGTTAAAGGTGAAGGAGAATCACACTTCTTAGTACATGAAACTCAAGAGGAAGATGATGACCGTACAGCTATCTATACCGGTCGTGGTATGGATGGAGCAATTGCGTACGGTAAACCAGGAGTACGTTGCCCATTATGGTTACAAACATGTATTGATAAAGAAATGGAATATCTACATGACATCATTAAAGGTGGAGAAATTACAGAAGAATATGAAAAACTTCTCAATGGTGTAGCTGCTTTAGAATCAATCGCTACCGCTGATGCATGTACTTTATCAGTTAAAGAAGATCGAAAAGTAAGTCTTTCAGAAATCACAAATGCTTAACTATTGTCAAACAGAATAGTAAATTCTTGTCATTATATAATTTCTAAAGTTCTGTGATACAACTCATTGAATAAAGAAATAGAGATGGGACTGGGATAATGCCCAGTCCCATTTTTTATCAAAAAGTAATGAGATCAAAAATGTGGGAGTGATGAAATGAAGATTATAGGGATCGATATTGGCGGAACAACAATTAAGGCAGATTTATACGACGATTTTGGTACGAGTTTAAATCAGTTCAAAGAGATAGAAACAATTATTGACTATGATTTGGGAACGAACCAGATATTAAATCAGGTCTGTGATTTAATTGGTGAGTATATTTTAAATTATTCTATTGATGGTGTTGGTATTTCCACTGCTGGAGTTGTTAATGCTAATACAGGAGAAATCATCTATGCAGGCTATACAATACCAGGGTATATCGGAGTAAACTTTACTTCCGAAATAGAAAAACGTTTTGGGTTGTCTACTTTTGTTGAAAATGATGTTAATTGTGCTGCATTAGGTGAATTGTGGAAGGGACAAGCCAAAGATAAGAAAAATGTAGTAATGGTTACTATTGGAACAGGTATAGGAGGCAGTATTATTGTCAATGGACAAATTGTTAACGGATTTAACTATACTGCTGGTGAAGTAGGCTATATTCCTGTAGGTAATTCGGATTGGCAAAGCAAAGCCTCAACAACCGCATTGATTCATTTATATCAAAAGAAGAGCTTGAAAACTAATCAAACTGGACGTACTTTCTTTACTGATTTAAGTTCTGGAGATAAAATCGCTAAAGAAACTTTTGAAATTTTTGTAGAAAATCTAACAAAAGGTTTATTAACTATTTCTTATCTACTTAATCCAGAAATTCTCATATTAGGAGGTGGGATTCTGGCTAAAAAGGATATTTTGTTACCTGAAATTCAAAGTTCTTTAGCTAAAAATGTAATGGATAATAGGTTTTTGCCTAATAATGTTGTGGCAGCTACATTAGGAAATGAAGCTGGTCGTATAGGAGCTGTAAAAAATTTCTTAGATAGAATTTCTAATAAATAGTGTGAAAGATAAGGAGGTGTCACAATGACTAACTCTGTATTTTCGACAATGCAAGATATTGAGAATGTTGCAACCGATATTATAAAATCATATGATAATGAGATTTATACGTATAAAGCTGTCTCCCAAGAAGAATTGGAAGAACTAGAAAAAAGGTATGATGAAAAAAGTCACGAAGAATTAATTTCAATAGAAAGCAATTTAGAAATGCAACAACAGAACCTCATTGATGAGGTTAATAAAACAATCAAGGAAAATGATGCAAAGATTCAGTATATTTCATCAAGTAGGAGAGGAGAATTTGTAGAAAAAATTATTGGTAGGGTGGTAGAAAAATATGGCTATTAGTCAGATGAAAAGGATTTCTCTACTATTTACTAAGAGTAGTCTTGATGATGTTTTAAAAACTATTCAAGAACTAGAGTCAGTGCAGTTCCGTGATTTAAAGGTTCAGGATAACTGGTCAGAAGCTCTAGAAAAAGATGAGGTTGTATTTCCAACTATTCAAATTTCTCATACTTCTAATTCCAATCATGGGGTTATTGAAGGAAATGATGCCTTGACTTATTTGATGAATAAACAACAACATTTGGAAGCAACTGTAGAGAAATTACAAGAATACCTACCGAAAGAAAACACGTTTAAGTTATTACAGCATCCTCCGATAACAACCTCTTATGAAGAATTAGAAAAATTTGGTAAAGCTAATGTTGCTGAGGGTGTTCTTAAAAAAGTGAATCATCAAATAAACAGAGTTCATGAATTAGAAAGAAACATTCAAAGTAATAATGAGGAAATAGAGAGATTAATAAAGTGGGAAAAATTAGAAATTATTCCTGCGCATTTAGAACAATTCTCTTTCTGTAGAGGAAAAGTTGGAACAATTCCAAGGACTGTAGATAATCGCTTATACAATAATTTTTTAGAAAACAATATTGAAGTTCAAGAAATATTTTCTAATGATAGAGAGTACGGTGTTGTTGTTTTCTATCAGTCCAGTTGCTCTATTGATTTTGATGAATACTTATTTGAACCATTTGATTATTCTAGAAAGGAATTACCGAAGCAGCGAGTAGTAGATTTGGATCAAGAAAACATGCAGTTAATAACTGAAAAAGAGAATATTATCGCATCGTTGCAAGATTCAAAGAAAAATTTGATAGATTTACAATGGCAAATTGACTATATTTTATCTATCTATGCTCGTCAAATCTCTAAGAATAACCTTTTGAGCACTCCGCATCTAGTTGCATTAGAAGGATGGATAGAAGAAACTCGTATTTTATATTTTATAAAAGTTATGGATGAGCGTTTTGGACATTCTATTTATATTTATGAATCGGAAACATTGTCGGATAATCAAGATGAAATACCTATCAAATTAACGAATCACTCTTTAATTGAACCATTTGAATTATTGACAGAAATGTATGCTCTGCCCAAATATTATGAGAAAGATCCTACACCTGTATTAGCACCATTTTACTTTACATTTTTTGGAATGATGGTTGCTGATTTAGGCTATGGTTTACTATTGTTTTTAGGAACAATGTTAGCATTAAAAATTTTTCATCTACCTTCAGTAACTAAGAGATTTTTAAAATTCTTTAATATATTAGGGGTAGCCGTTGCAATTTGGGGTGGAATCTATGGCTCATTTTTTGGATATGAGTTGCCATTTCATCTGATATCTACAACCTCGGATGTCATGACTATATTAGTAGTGTCAGTTGTGTTTGGATTTATTACAGTATTTGTAGGTTTGTTAGCTTCAGGACTACAAAAAGTAAGAATGAAGAAATATGCAGAAGCATATAATTCAGGATTTGCGTGGTGTGTTATTCTGCTTGGCTTGTTATTTATTGCTGTCGGAATGTTGATGCCTGATATTAGACCGTTATTTGTATTAGGGAAATGGGTATCTATTCTTAATGCTGTGGGGATTTTGATTGTTTCTATTATTCAAGCCAAAAGCTTGTCAGGTATTGGATCAGGATTGTTTAATCTATATAACATTTCATCTTATATAGGTGATTTAGTTAGTTTCACTCGATTGATGGCATTAGGATTATCTGGAGCAAGTATAGCATCAGCTTTCAATTTAATTGTTGGTTTGTTTCCGGGGACATTGGCTAAACTGACAATTGGATTAGTATTATTCATTCTTTTACATGCGATCAATATTTTTCTATCGTTACTATCAGGATATGTTCATGGAGCACGTCTGATATTTGTTGAATTTTTTGGTAAGTTTTATGAGGGTGGAGGAAAACCATTTCAACCTTTGAAGGCTTCTGAGAAATATATTAAGGTTATTACAAAGAATTAATGGAGGATATATATAATGGAACATTTAGCAACTTATTTTTCAACCTATGGAGGAGCTTTCTTCGCTGCATTGGGAATTGTATTGGCGGTTGGATTAAGCGGTATGGGGTCTGCTTATGGAGTTGGTAAGGCTGGGCAATCTGCCGCAGCTTTACTGAAAGAACAGCCAGAAAAATTTGCCTCAGCTTTGATATTGCAACTACTGCCCGGAACACAAGGATTATATGGTTTTGTTATTGGAATTTTGATTTGGTTGCAATTAACTCCAGAACTTCCTTTGGAAAAAGGCGTTGCTTATTTCTTTGTAGCTCTTCCAATTGCTATTGTAGGATACTTTTCGGCTAAGCATCAAGGAAATGTAGCAGTAGCGGGAATGCAAATCTTGGCTAAAAGACCAAAAGAATTCATGAAGGGAGCAATTTTGGCTGCCATGGTAGAAACCTATGCAATTCTTGCCTTTGTCGTATCATTCATTTTGACCCTTCGTGTATAAGAAATTAATTTGCTATTCAAAGGAGGTGTCTAAATGAGCAATTTAGAAAACTTACGAGAGTCTGTTATTGAACAAGCTCATGAAAAAGGGCGTATGAAATTATTGGATTCCAAAAAGAAGATTGATGATGAATTTGAAATGCAAAAGTCGGTCATTGTAAAGAAAAAAGAAGCTGAACATGAACGAAAGTTAAAAGAATTACAACAGAAATATCAAATAATTTTTCAACAATTAAAAAATAAGGAACGCCAATCAACGTTAGTATCAAAACAGAAAATATTAAAAGAACTTTTTCAATCTGCTTTAATAGAAATGGAATCTTGGAGTGCAGATAAAGAAATGGAGTTCATCTATCGAATTCTGGAACGATATTCACAACAAGAGGTCATAGTAACTTTTGGGGAGCGGACTTTAGCTAAATTCAATTTGGAACAATTAGAGAAATTGAAATTCTCTTTTCCAAATCATTTATTTAGTGAACAGCCTATCTCAAATGAATCAGGCTTACTTATTTCAATAGGTAAAATTGATGATAACTATTTGTATAAAACATTAATTGGATCGATTTCTAAGGAAGAAAGTTCAAGTATCGCAAATCAAATTTTTATCAATTAAGGATGAAATTGGTTAATCCTTCTTAGAAATTTGGAGTATTCCAATATAATTAGAAAGGTATTTTATGGATACTAATCTTTTTTCAAAAATAAATACGACGATTTCGGTAAAAGAAAACGATTTTATTACAGAAGAAAAATTTCAAAAAATTATACAATCCAAAGATACGGAGACATTGGCATTTATCTTAGAAGCAACTCCCTATCATTTATCGATTGACGTTTTAGAAAATCCTAGTCAGACAGAGACTTCGCTAATGACAAAATTAGTCAATGATTATAGATGGGCCTATGCTGAAAGTCCGTCTGATAAAATTGTGACTTTATTTGCTTTACGATATGTTTATCATAATATCAAAGTTTTATTAAAATCTAAGGCGGCAATGAAGAAAGATTTTTCTAAATTATTAATTCCAATAGGGATTTTTGATATAGAAAGTTTAAAACATTTAGTTTCTTCCTTACATTCAGATACACTTCCTGATTTTATGGTTCATGAAGTAGAATCAATTTGGAATGAGTATGAAACTTTTAATAATATTCGTGTACTTGATGTCGGAGCTGATCTAGCATATTTTAAACATCTGAAACTTTTATCTAATGAGTTAGGTGAGGTGCTGTCTCAGGTTATTGTTGCAATGATTGACTTTTATAATATTATTACTGTAAAACGTGGTTTATCTCAAAATAAGAGTCATGGGGATATTTTACAATTACTTTCAGATGAAGGAAGTATTTCTGCTAAAGAATTTATATACATTGTAGAAAATCAAGAAATATTTGTGTGGTTCAATAAAATAAATCCAAGCTTAGATTCAATCTTTTCAACTTACGAATTGAAGATGCAGGACGCAACAATTTCATCTTCTGAGTTAGAATTTTTATGTGATTTACTATTGTATAAAACTTTAGATCAAGGAAGGTATAATGTAGATGGGCCGTTAGTTCTTGCTAGATATTTATTGGGATGTGAGTTTGAAGTAAAGAATCTTAGAATGATCATATCAGCTCTTCAAAATACAATTCCTTTTGAATCAATAAAAGAAAGGATACGCCCGCATTATGGAAGCTAATAAGTATAAAATTGGCATAATTGGTAGCCATGATATTATTTTACCCTTTAGCATGATTGGGTTTGATATATTTCCTGCCTATCAAGAACAAGAAGCTATAAATACTCTAAGAAAATTAGCTCAATCTGATTATGGTGTCATTTATATCACTGAAGACATTGCTTCAATGATATTAGATACAATTCGCCATTATGATTCTCAAGTTGTGCCTGCTATTATTTTATTACCGACTCATAAACAAGGTTTAAATTTAGGATTAAAACGTATAGAGGATAATGTAGAGAAAGCAGTAGGACACAATATTTTATAATAATGTACAAAATTGTCTGTAATATTATTCTATAATTTTTGGACTTAGTAAGGAGAATAACTTTGACTCAAGGGAAGATTATAAAAGTATCGGGACCTCTAGTTATTGCATCAGGTATGCAGGAGGCTAATATTCAAGATATTTGCCGTGTAGGTAAGCTAGGGTTAATCGGTGAAATTATTGAAATGAGAAGAGATCAGGCATCTATCCAAGTCTATGAAGAAACATCTGGTCTTGGTCCGGGAGAACCTGTTGTTACAACTGGAGAACCTCTATCGGTTGAATTAGGTCCAGGATTGATTTCTCAAATGTTTGATGGCATACAACGCCCATTAGATCGATTTAAATTGGCTACTCATAATGATTTTCTAGTTCGTGGGGTAGAAGTTCCAAGTTTGGATAGAGATATTAAGTGGCATTTTGATTCCACTATAACAATTGGTCAAAAAGTGAGTACGGGTGATATTCTTGGAACTGTCAAGGAAACCGAGGTAGTTAATCATAAAATTATGGTTCCTTATGGAGTATCTGGAGAAGTCGTTTCTATTGCATCTGGCGATTTTACAATTGATGAAGTTGTATATGAAATAAAAAAATTGGACGGTAGTTTCTATAAAGGAACGCTTATGCAAAAATGGCCTGTCCGCAAGGCGCGTCCTGTTTCTAAACGTTTAATTCCAGAAGAACCATTAATCACAGGTCAACGAGTTATTGATACATTCTTTCCAGTAACCAAAGGGGGAGCTGCAGCAGTTCCTGGACCGTTTGGAGCAGGAAAGACAGTTGTACAACACCAAGTAGCTAAATTTGCCAATGTTGATATTGTTATTTATGTCGGTTGTGGAGAACGTGGAAATGAAATGACGGATGTACTGAATGAGTTTCCTGAGTTGATTGACCCTAGTACCGGACAATCAATTATGCAACGGACAGTTCTGATTGCTAATACTTCAAATATGCCTGTTGCTGCTCGTGAGGCTTCAATTTATACAGGAATTACCATGGCTGAGTATTTTCGTGATATGGGCTACTCTGTAGCCATTATGGCTGATTCAACTTCACGTTGGGCAGAAGCGCTACGTGAAATGTCAGGACGTCTAGAAGAAATGCCTGGTGATGAGGGTTATCCTGCTTATCTGGGAAGTCGTATCGCTGAATATTATGAAAGAGCAGGACGTTCTCAGGTTCTAGGGCTTCCAGAACGTGAAGGAACGATTACTGCTATTGGAGCTGTATCGCCACCTGGTGGAGATATTTCAGAACCAGTTACTCAAAACACTTTACGGATTGTGAAAGTTTTTTGGGGGCTTGATGCTCCGTTGGCACAGCGACGTCATTTTCCTGCAATTAACTGGCTTACATCTTATTCACTATATAAAGACAGTGTGGGCACTTATATAGATGGTAAAGAGAAGACAGATTGGAATAGTAAAATAACTCGTGCGATGAACTACTTACAACGGGAATCTAGTTTAGAGGAAATTGTTCGTCTTGTTGGAATTGATTCTCTGTCTGATAATGAACGACTAACGATGGAAATTGCTAAACAAATTCGAGAAGATTATTTGCAACAGAACGCTTTTGATTCGGTAGATACATTCACTTCGTTTGCAAAACAAGAAGCAATGCTAAGTAATATCCTAACTTTTGCTGATCAGGCAAATCATGCTTTAGAGTTGGGTTCTTACTTTACAGAGATTATGGAAGGTACCGTGGCAGTTCGAGACCGTATGGCGAGAAGTAAATATGTTTCAGAAGATAGATTAGATGAAATCAAAATTATATCAAATGAGATTACACATCAAATTCATTTGATATTAGAAACAGGAGGTCTATAAATGAGTGTTATAAAAGAATACAGAACTGCTAGTGAAGTTGTTGGGCCTCTTATGATTGTTGAACAAGTAAATAATGTGTCTTACAATGAGTTAGTTGAAATTCAACTTCATAATGGAGAAATTCGTCGTGGACAAGTTTTAGAAATCCACGAAGATAAAGCAATGGTTCAGCTTTTTGAAGGATCTAGTGGAATAAATTTAGAAAAGTCTAAAATTCGTTTTGCTGGTCATGCATTAGAATTGGCTGTATCTGAGGATATGGTTGGTCGTATTTTTAATGGGATGGGAAAACCAATTGATGGTGGACCAGATTTAATTCCAGAGAAATATTTAGATATTGATGGTCAAGCTATTAATCCTGTATCTAGAGATTATCCAGATGAATTTATTCAGACAGGGATCTCCTCTATTGATCATTTGAATACTCTTGTACGTGGTCAAAAATTACCAGTATTTTCAGGTTCGGGCTTACCTCATAATGAATTAGCTGCTCAGATAGCAAGACAAGCGACTGTTTTAAATTCTGATGAAAATTTTGCGGTTGTATTTGCAGCAATGGGTATTACTTTTGAAGAAGCTGAGTTCTTTATGGAAGACCTCAGAAAAACAGGAGCGATCGATCGTTCAGTCTTATTTATGAACTTGGCAAATGATCCTGCAATTGAGCGTATTGCAACTCCCCGCATTGCTTTAACTGCGGCAGAGTATCTAGCTTTTGAAAAAGATATGCATGTTCTAGTTATCATGACGGATATGACTAACTATTGTGAAGCGTTACGTGAAGTCTCGGCAGCTCGCCGTGAAGTTCCAGGTAGACGAGGCTATCCGGGATATTTATATACAAATTTATCAACTCTATACGAAAGGGCTGGTCGCTTAGTTGGTAAAAAAGGTTCAGTGACACAGATTCCTATTTTAACAATGCCAGAAGATGACATAACACATCCAATTCCTGATTTAACTGGATACATTACTGAAGGGCAAATTATTTTGTCGCATGAGTTGTATAATCAAGGTTATCGTCCACCAATCAATGTTTTACCTTCTCTCTCTCGATTAAAAGATAAGGGATCTGGAGAAGGTAAAACTCGTGGAGATCATGCTCCAACTATGAATCAACTGTTTGCAACCTATGCTCAAGGGAAAAAGGTTGAAGAGTTAGCAGTAGTATTAGGAGAGTCGGCTTTATCTGATGTAGATAAATTGTATATGAGGTTTACAAAGCGCTTTGAAGAAGAGTACATCAACCAAGGATTTTATAAAAATCGAAATATAGAAGATACGTTGAATCTTGGGTGGGAATTACTATCAATTCTTCCTAGAACAGAGTTAAAACGTATCAAAGATGATTTGCTTGATAAATACTTACCTTTGGTAGAAGTTTAATCCAGAAATGGAGTGATTATCTATGGTACGTTTGAATGTAAAACCAACTCGTATGGAATTGAATAACTTAAAGGAACGTTTGAAAACAGCTGAACGTGGACATAAGTTATTAAAGGATAAAAGAGATGAATTGATGAGGCGATTTATTTCTTTGATTCGTGAGAATAATCAACTTCGGAAAGAAGTAGAAAGTTATCTAATTGATAATCTAAAATCCTTTGCAGTTGCTAAATCATTAAAGAATTCTCAAATGGTGGAGGAATTATTTTCAATTCCATCGAAAGAAATTGAATTATTTGTTGAGAAAGAAAATATCATGAGTGTAATAGTTCCTAGAATGTATATGAATATTACTTCTCAAAATGAGAACAGTGAATACAGCTATTTATCTTCTAATAGTGAAATGGATGATGTATTTGCTACAATGAATTGTTTAATTGATAAATTACTAAGACTGGCAGAAGTTGAAAAAACGTGTCAGTTAATGGCTGATGAAATAGAAAAAACACGTAGACGTGTAAATGGTTTAGAATATTCGATTATTCCAAACTTGTCAGAAACTATTCATTATATAGAATTGAAACTAGAGGAGGCAGAAAGAGCCAATTTAGTTCGGATTATGAAAGTGAAGTAGATCCTTTATTTAGATTATTAATTAGATGAACAAATATCAGCTTGGATAAGGCGCTAAGTCTTTCTAAGCCGTTTTTTAGTAATTCAATTCCTTTTTTTCAGTATGATAGTGGTATTATTTTAAGATACTTGAATTCTAACAATAATAACTTGAATTTTCAATATATAGTTCAACTTTTAATAGCATTTGTTATTATTTATTTCCCTTTGAGTCAACTATTACAGTTTTTGACACCTAATATTATTGTTCGTAGTATAGGAGGGGTGGTTGTTTCTATACTGCTTTCTATATTATATGAGAGGAAGGACGAAATATGTTCTACGTAAATAGTTATGTTTTTGCTTATAAAAAAGAAGGTATAATGTATTTGCGTGGTCGGAGTATGCGGGAAATAGCTATAGAACCTCAAATTTCGCAAGAATTTATCAACGATCTATTTAATAGTTGTAAGGAACTATTAGAGATAGAAGAAGTATTAGGCAGTAAACTAACATTTGAACTATAAATGAACAAATTTTAGTTTCGGATGAGATAGATATTGATAGGAGATATTCTAGAACTAAAGGTTACTGTTCGTTATTTTATAATGAAGAGTATAATAAAATACAGAATAAAACAGTATTAGTATTAGGAGCAGGAGCCTTAGGATGTTATATATATCTAAGTCTAAGTATGTATGGAGTGAGGAAACTTATTGTCGCTGATTACGATATAATAGAACCATCAAATTTAAATAGGCAAATTCTTTATACAGAGTCGGATGTTGGTAAGGAGAAGATTAATGTTCTTTCTGAAAAAATACACAAGTATAATTCAGATGTTCAGGTAGTACCTATTTCTATTAAAGTTTCTTCAGTAGAAGAATGAGAAAACATTGTTGCGGAATATGGGAGTATAGATTTTATCGTTAAAGCAATTGATACGCCCATTGATATTATAAAAATTGTCAATCAATTTGCTGTATCGCATAAGATATCCTACATATCAGGAGGGTTTAATGGATGCTATCTTATTATTGATAATATATATATCCCTACCATCGGTTCTTGCTTTGGTTGTCGGAATATAAACAAAGATATAAATAAGTACACTTTATCTGATAAGACAAAGTGGCCGACTACACCAGAGATGCCTGCTATTTTGGGAGGGATAATGACTAATTTAATAATTAAAATATTTCTGGGATGTTATAATGAAATCCTAATAGATAACGCTTACGTTTATAATATGAGAAATCATGCTCTAAGTCAAGAAAAATATGTTCTGGAAAACGGAGAATGTCCAATTTGTAAAAAAATAATAAAGTGAAAGATAACAATATTAGAGCGAAAACATTTATTCGTTCAGTTTGTTTTTGCTTATTATCAGGAGGAGTAGCTTTTTTATCTGCTATTGGGCAGTTCACTGTTATAGAAACACAATTAATAGTATTGTTCTTGGGTATTATTTTTGCCATCATTGGAAAATATAGTATGGCTTTTTTCATCGTTTGAGATTTTATTTTTGCTTGTTAATTTTAGAACATTTATTCAGTTACCAGTGGATATTTTTATTGGTATGATAATATTTTTAATGCTGTGGATATTTATTATGTTAGGTATAGTGTGTCTTAGTTATTATATAACTTTATTATTTAGCAAGGAGGCTTAGTATGTTTAAAAAAATAGGTATAATGAGTATTTGCATATATATAATTATTTTATACTGCTTGAGAATGTATCGTATTATCAATAATATTGAAACAATCTTGCTAACGGTTATATGCTTAATGTTATTGTTTTTTTAAGACGTTTATTTGATAAAGATAAGTAAATAGATGTTAAGTAAAAATGTAGAATATAAAGGAGGTGCAATGAGTATGATTGAAGTTAGCCATTTATCAAAAAGTTTTGGTGATAAAATAGCTTTAAATAATATAAGCTTCACTGTTAAAGAAGGTTAGATTTTTGGATTTTTAGGACCATCTGGTTCTGGAAAGACCACAACGATTAATATTCTGACTGGGCAGTTCCTTGCCGATAAAGGACAATCTATTATTTTGGGACAAAAATCTCAAAATTTAACAAGCGGTGAATTAAAGAGAATTGGATTGGTTGGCGATACAAGTGGATTTTATGAGAAAATGTCTCTGTATAACAATCTTCTTTTTTATAGTAAATTTTATAATATTAGTAAATCACGTGTTGATAATTTGTTAAAGCGAGTAGGATTATATGATAGTCGCAAGATGGTAGCAGGAAAATTATCCACTGGAATGAGGCAACGAATGCTTTTAGCACGAGCTCTTATCAACAACCCCGCTGTACTCTTTCTGGATGAACCGACCTCAGGTCTAGATCCCACAACTTCTCGAACAATTCATGAGTTAATTTTAGAATTGAAAACAGCAGGGACAACGATTTTTCTAACGACTCATGATATGAATGAAGCAACTCTTTTATGTGATTATGTTGCCTTATTAAATAAAGGGAAATTAGTTGAGCAAGGAGCTCCTTCTGAACTCATTCAAAGATATAATAAAGATAAAAAGATTAAGTTTACAGATTATAATGGGAATCAGATAACTTTTGATTTTACATCACTAGAACAGGTATCTCAGGCTGATCTGGAAAATATTTTTTCAATTCATTCATGTGAGCCTACTTTAGAAGATATTTTTATCACATTAACAGAAGGAAAGCTAAATGCTTAAACGGTTTCTGGCTTTGGTATGGTTGCGTTGTCAAATTATCCTTTCCAATAAGAGTATTTTATTGCAAGTTTTAGTGCCTTTTGCTTTCACATATTTTTATAAATATCTTATGGAAACACAGGGGAAGGTCAACGATCAACAGGCATTAGTTCTTTTGATGATGTGTTTACCTTTTTCTTTGGCTTTGGCTGTTGGAAGTCCTATAACTATTATCTTGTCTGAAGAAAAAGAAAAGTACAATTTACAAACTCTTCTGTTGAGTGGTGTTAAAGGCTCCGAATACATTTTATCAACTATGTTTCTTCCTTTTTTGCTAACTTTTGTGATTATGGGAACTACTCCTCTTATTTTAGGAGTTACAATTGTACATACTTTTAATTATATTACAATCGTTCTTCTAACCTCTTTATCCATCATTTTATTCTATTTATTGATAGGTTTAACCGCGAAGAGCCAAGTAGTAGCTCAGGTTATCAGTCTTCCTGCTATGATTTTAGTTGCTTTCTTACCGATGCTATCTGGTTTGGATAAGACAGTTGCGAAGATAACAGATTATAGTTTTATGGGACTGTTTACTAAGTTTTTCACAAAATGGGAGGAATTTTCATGGAATAAAACTCTAATTCCTAATCTAACACTACTTATTTGGATTGTTCTTCTATTAACTTTAATTACGATAACTATTAGGAAAAAGAAAATTTCTTAATTGAGTTATTTTAATGATTATAAACACAAGTGGGAAGGAAAAAATGAACTGATCTTTTTGACAGCAATTCTACAGAATAGTCTTATTGCTATATTTTGATTTGAGTGTACGAAAAAAGAAAAATAACAATAGTGCTCATACTAATTGCAGAAGTTTTGGGTGATAAGATAACGGATAAATTGCAATAAAAAATGCAACATTTTTAAATCTCCTCTATAAGTGCTTCAAAAAGTGCTTCAAAACCTGTCTTGTAATCCAAGTATTTTTGGGGACGGTGATTAATAAGCTAGCAAAGCATCATTAAGGATTTTTTCGGTAATTGTTGCCAAATCGGTTTAAGAAAATACCCACGAAGAAGTCCATTCGCATTCTCATTACTTCCCCTTTGCCAAGATGAATAGGCATCCGCAAAATAAAACAGAATTCCCATTTGTTCAATTAAAGGGTAACAAGCAAACTCTTTTTCTCTGTCCGAAGTGAAAGTCTTTAACTATTCTTTTGGAAAGAGTCTTGTGAGGTGTTCAATAGCAGTCAACATGGATTTAGCTGTTTTTACTTGACAAGTACTAGTAGAAATAATAGAATAATAGAAAACCTTTAAAGCAGTCCAGAGAGGCAGCTAAGGTTAGACGGTGAAAGGGTGGAGACTACCCATTTTTCGTGGAACCTTGCTGTTGGCAGGTTCCTTTTTTCGTGGCTTCTGTTGGCCAGACTCTCTCACTAGCAAAGGTAAAAGGAGAAACCTATGCGAGAACATCGTCCAGTCATTGCTCTTGATTTTCCTAGTTTTGAGGCGGTCAAGGAATTTTTAGCTCTTTTCCCAGAAGCGGAAAGTCTTTATCTCAAGGTAGGGATGGAGCTTTATTACGCAACGGGGCCTGGGATTGTGTCCTACCTGAAAGGCTTGGGTCATAGTGTCTTTTTAGATCTCAAGCTTCATGACATTCCTAATACAGTCAAGTCAGCCATGAAGGTCTTGTCTCAGCTTGGTGTCGATATGACTAATGTCCATGCGGCTGGTGGTGTAGAGATGATGAAGGCGGCGCGTGAAGGTCTTGGGAGTCAAGCCAAATTGATCGCTGTAACTCAGCTCACATCAACGTCAGAAGCTCAGATGCAGGAGTTTCAAAATATCCAAACCAGTCTGCAAGAGTCTGTGATTCACTATGCCAAGAAGACAGCTGAAGCTGGCTTGGATGGTGTTGTTTGCTCGGCTCAGGAAGTACAAGTCATCAAGCAGGCTACCAATCCAGATTTTATCTGTCTGACACCAGGGATTCGCCCTCAGGGAGCTGCTGTTGGAGACCAAAAACGCGTCATGACGCCAGCAGATGCTTATCAAATTGGTAGTGACTATATCGTAGTGGGACGTCCCATTACCCAAGCTGAAGATCCTGTTGCAGCTTATCATACTATCAAGGATGAATGGAACCAAGACTAGAATTAAAGAAATAGATTAGAAAAACTAAAGGAGAAGACCATGACACTTGCTAAAGATATTGCTAGCCACCTCTTGAAAATTCAAGCCGTTTACCTCAAACCAGAGGAGCCTTTCACTTGGGCATCTGGCATCAAGTCACCCATTTACACTGACAACCGTGTGACACTTGCCTATCCAGAGACTCGTACTCTCATTGAAAATGGTTTTGTGGAAGCTATCAAAGAAGCCTTTCCTGAGGTTGAGGTGATTGCAGGAACTGCAACAGCAGGGATTCCACACGGAGCTATTATTGCTGATAAGATGAACTTGCCATTTGCCTATATCCGTAGCAAACCAAAAGACCATGGAGCTGGTAATCAAATCGAAGGTCGCGTAGCTCAAGGTCAAAAAATGGTAGTGGTTGAAGACCTTATTTCAACGGGTGGTTCAGTTCTTGAAGCTGTAGCAGCAGCCAAGCGAGAAGGAGCAGATGTGCTTGGAGTTGTAGCGATTTTCAGCTACCAATTGCCAAAAGCAGATAAGAACTTTGCAGATGCTGGTGTTAAACTTGTGACGCTTTCTAACTACAGTGAACTCATCCATCTAGCCCAAGAAGAAGGCTATATCACACCAGAAGGCCTTGATCTTCTAAAACGCTTTAAGGAAGACCAAGAGAATTGGCAAGAGGTGTAAAAAATCAAAAGACTAAAAGGTTAAAAATTATACTATTCTGTCATATCAGGTGTATGAATGACAAGATTCAAGTTGTTAATGTTTTTTACGTCAATTGTTTAAGTTTTAGATTTGCTTGGCTTGCTCTCATATAAAAAGTAGCACACGTCATGAAAGTTACAAGGGTTAAAGTATAATCCATAAATATTGTCAGATCCCTTTTCTGATATTTTGGAATTTCTTGCTTATCCCAGTCTTTTCAGTGATTTGGCTCAGTAATCTTAGCGTCAAGTTCTTTTTAGTTTTGAAA
This sequence comes from Streptococcus sp. 1343, assembly GCF_013277355.1. Lineage (NCBI taxonomy): Bacteria > Bacillati > Bacillota > Bacilli > Lactobacillales > Streptococcaceae > Streptococcus > Streptococcus sp. 1343. The sequence continues at coordinate 13,701 of NZ_VMMT01000048.1, read as the reverse complement.
GATTATCCGTGAATTTCTTGCTTATTTATGATAAAATGGGAGTATCGCAAAAAATGACTCATCGTATTCAATTTTGAGTAAATCTAGGAGGATCCCATGTCAACAGAACATATGGAAGAACTAAATGACCAGCAGATCGTTCGCCGTGAAAAAATGGCTGCGCTCCGTGAACAAGGAATTGATCCTTTCGGAAAACGCTTTGAACGCACTGCAAATTCACAAGAATTAAAAGATAAATTTGCTGACCTCGATAAAGAACAATTACATGATAAAAACGAAACAGCTACTATCGCAGGACGCTTGGTAACCAAACGTGGTAAAGGTAAAGTAGGTTTTGCCCACCTTCAAGACCGTGAAGGTCAAATCCAGATCTACGTTCGTAAGGATGCTGTCGGTGAAGAAAACTACGAAATCTTCAAAAAAGCAGACCTTGGTGACTTCCTTGGTGTCGAAGGCGAAGTGATGCGTACAGATATGGGAGAACTCTCTATCAAGGCTACTCACATCACACACTTGTCTAAGGCTCTTCGTCCTCTACCAGAGAAATTCCATGGTTTGACAGACGTTGAAACAATTTACCGTAAACGTTACCTTGACTTGATTTCTAACCGTGAAAGCTTTGAACGCTTTGTCACTCGTTCAAAAATCATCTCTGAAATCCGTCGTTACCTTGACCAAAAAGGTTTCCTTGAAGTGGAAACACCTGTTCTTCATAACGAAGCCGGTGGTGCTTCTGCCCGTCCATTTATCACTCACCACAATGCCCAAAACATTGACATGGTGCTTCGTATCGCGACTGAGCTTCACTTGAAACGCCTTATCGTGGGTGGTATGGAACGCGTCTATGAAATTGGCCGTATCTTCCGTAACGAAGGAATGGATGCTACTCACAACCCTGAGTTCACTTCTATCGAAGTTTACCAAGCATACGCAGACTTCCAAGATATCATGGACTTGACGGAAGGCATTATCCAACATGCTGCTAAATCAGTTAAGGGCGACGGCCCAGTCAACTACCAAGGAACTGAAATCAAAATCAACGAACCATTTAAACGTGTTCACATGGTGGATGCTATCAAAGAAATTACTGGTGTAGATTTCTGGCAAGATATGACTTTGGAAGAAGCTAAGGCTATCGCTGCTGAGAAGAAAGTTCCAGTTGAGAAACACTATACTGAGGTTGGTCACATCATCAATGCCTTCTTTGAAGAGTTTGTTGAAGAAACTTTAATCCAACCAACCTTTGTCTATGGACATCCAGTAGCTGTATCTCCACTGGCTAAGAAGAACCCTGAAGACCAACGCTTTACTGACCGTTTTGAGCTCTTCATCATGACTAAGGAGTACGGTAATGCCTTTACTGAGCTCAACGATCCAATCGACCAGCTTAGTCGTTTTGAAGCCCAAGCAAAAGCAAAAGAACTTGGTGACGATGAAGCGACCGGTATCGACTATGACTACATCGAGGCTCTTGAATATGGTATGCCACCAACAGGTGGTTTGGGAATCGGTATCGACCGTCTCTGCATGCTTCTCACTGATACAACTACTATCCGTGATGTATTGCTCTTCCCAACAATGAAATAAGCTCTTATCCTCTGGTACTTGCCAGGGGATTTTTGGCTCTTTGTCAACTGTAGTGGGTTGAAGTCAGCTAATATCTAGAAAGGACACATTTCGTCCTTTCTTTTTTGATGTTCAGAGCGATGAAAATCGTTTTTTTGAAGTTTTCAAAGTTCCGGAAACCAAAGGCGTTGCGTTTGATGAGTTTGATGAGATTATTGGTTGCTTCTAATTTGGCGTTAGAATAGTGTAGTTGAAGGGCGTTGACAATCTTCTCTTTATCTTTGAGGAAGGTTTTAAAGACAGTCTGAAAAAGAGGATGAACCTGCTTAAGATTGTCTTCAATAAGTCCGAAAAATCTGTCAGGCTCCTTATTCTGAAAGTGAAAAATCAAGAGCTGGTAGAAATCATAGTGGTGTTTCAAGTCTTCTGAATAGCTCAAAAGTCTATCTAGAATTTTTTTTATTGGTCAAGTGCATACGAAAAGTAGGGCGATAAAATCGTTTATCACTCAGTTTACGGCTATCCTGTTGAATGAGTTTCCAGTAGCGCTTGATAGCCTTGTATTCATGGGATTTTCGATGAAACTGATTCATGATTTGGACACGGACACGACTCATAGCACGGCTTAGATGTTGCACAATGTGAAAACGATCAAGAACAATTTTTGCATTAGGGAGTGAAACAGTCTGGGAGATGTTTCAGCCTGAGCCTAGAAATTCGAAAGCGAAGCTGTTTAGCCAAGTCATAGTAAGGACTAAACATATCCATAGTAATAATTTTGACGCGACATCGGACGGCTCTATCATACTTAAGAAAGTGATTACGAATGACAGCTTGTGTTCTACCCTCAAGAACAGTGATGATATTGAGCTTGTTAAAATCTTGCGCAATGAAACTCATCTTTCCCTTGGTGAACTCATACTCGTCCCATGATATAATCTCAGGAAGGCTATTGTAAAAAAAATAAAATTAGGTTATAATGACTTCTGATAAATGATTTTACTACAAAAGGTTGGGTTAACTAAGGTGATGTTATGAAAACAGGGGCGTTAAGAATTTATTTTGGTTATGCTGCAGGAGTTGGAAAAACCTATGCTATGCTTAGAGAAGCGCAGCGAGCTCAAAAAGCTGGAGTAGATGTGGTAGTAGGTTACATTGAACCTCATAATCGACCTGAGACTATGGCTTTACTGATTGGTCTTGAGCAATTATCTCCTAAAACAATAAAATATAAAGGTATCACCTTAAATGAGTTTGATATTGATACTGCTTTAAGGCGTCAACCACGCATTATTTTAGTGGATGAATTGGCTCATACTAACTGTTTTGAGTCACGTAATAAAAAGAGGTACCAAGATATTAAGGAACTGCTTTATGCAGGGATTGATGTCTATACTACTGTAAATGTCCAACATATTGAAAGTTTAAACGATGTGATTGAAGCTATTACAGGGATTCAAGTTAATGAGATAATTCCAGATGCTATTTTTGATCAGGCTGATCAGATTGAACTTGTAGATATTGACCCATCAGATTTACTTGAACGATTGGATAAAGGAAAAATTTATTCTAAATCGCAAGCTAAATTGGCCAAGCGTCACTTTTTTACTGAAGAAAAGTTAATATCTTTGAGAGAAATCGCTTTGCGCAAAGCAGCTGATCAGATTAATGGAAGTGCTTTTCGAGGAAAAAAAGTTAAAGATAGTATTGTGACCAAGGAACATGTCTTGGTCTGTGTGTCACCCTCTCCCTCCTCTTCACATGTCATTCGCGCTGCTTCAAGATTAGCAAGTGCTCTTAATGCAGACTTTACAGCCCTGTATATTGGTAGTTTAGATAGGGAACTGACTAATCAGGAGTTACATCAGAACTTGGAATTGGCAGAGCGGTTGGGAGCTAAGGTGACAGTTATGGATTATAATAATGTGACCAAGCAGATTGCTGATTACGCAAAATTGAGCCGTGTTTCTAAGTTAGTAGTCGGAAAAAGTGGCTCCAGAACTATTTGGCCTAAAGAAAATATTGTGGAAGTTCTTAGTAAGAATGTTCCTGATTTGGATATGTTTGTAGTCCATAATACTAGAGGAAAAAAAGAGACTTCGGTTGGTAAGCTCTCGTTGCCTTCTTGGTTTTCTAAATGGCAATTTTCTTTCAGTGATTTGGTTAAAACACTGGTGGTATTGTTGCTAGTAACCTTAACAGGTCTTTTATTTCGTTTCTGGAATCTCAGTACCAACAACATTATAATAATATATATATTAAGTGTTCAAATAAATGCTGTTTGGACAAAAGGAAAACTTTATAGTGTGATTTCTTCTATTTTATCAGTTCTTTGTTTTAATTACTTTTTTGTGGCCCCCTACTACACTTTTACTTCTTTTAATCCTACTTATCCTATGACTTTTGCTATTATGTTAATTACTGGTCTGATTACTTCTAGTCTCATAAAAAGGATTCAAGAGCAGGCAAGATTATCTACTGAAAAATCTTATCTAACAGAGTTGTTACTACAAACAAATAGAGGATTATCTCAGGCAGACTCTATTCCTTCTATTTTAGAAGAACTAGCTATTCAAGTCAAAAAATTATTGAATAGTGATGTGGTGATTTATCCTGTAACAGGTGGTACTTTGGAGACGCCGAAATATTTCCCTACCAGTCATTCTTTGAGGACCTTAGCTGATTACTATCAGTACAATGAGCGAGGAGTGGTTGAGTGGGTTTTATATAATAATAAACAAGCTGGAGCAACAACAAACACCTTGTCTGCTGCTAAATTTCTGTATTTATCTGTAAGAGGTAAAGATTCTGTTTTTGCTATTATTGGTATTTTAATAGAGGATAAAACAATGATTGACCTGTTTGAAAAATCTGTTATTCTAACTGTTTTAGGAGAGGCATCCTTGGCATTAGAAAAAGAAGCATTACGCGAAGAACAACAAAAAATGGAACTTAAAATACAAAAAGAACAGTTAAGGGTTGATTTGTTAAGGGGAATCTCACATGATTTGAGAACTCCACTTACAAGCATATCAGGTCAGTCTAAATTAATGATGGAGACGGGGGGAATTATGGAGAAACAGCGTATGATAGAATTAGCTGCCTATATTTACGATGACTCTATGTGGTTGATTAATCTGATTGAAAATTTATTGTCAATTACTAAATTGGATAATGATACTACTCTTTCATTAAGAATAAATGTTTTCGATGAGTTGATTGAAGAAGCTTTGAAACATGTGGATCAACATATTAAGAATCATGACTTTGTTTTAATTTTATCAGATGATTTATTAATAGCTAAAATGGATGCTCCCTTGATTGTGCAAGTACTGGTTAATATCATTAACAATGCAGTTAAATATACGCATGAAGGATCTTTAATTACATTGACGAGTAATAGAAAGGATCAGAACCTGGTGGTTGAGGTTTCTGACGATGGTCCTGGTATTAACGATCAAGCAAAAGAAAAGATTTTTGACCTTTTTTATACATCAGAAAATTTGGCATCCGATGGTAAAAGAGGCCTAGGTATAGGACTATCTTTATGTAAGAGTATTATTACAGCACATGGGGGGACTATTTACGTCCATGACAATACTCCTAAAGGAGTTATCTTTGGATTTACACTACCACTAGCGGAGGTGAATGTATTACATGAAAAATGAAAATGTTAAGATTTTAATTTGTGAAGATGACTCTTCCGTTAACAGACTTTTATCCTTAGCAATGGAAGTTGAAGGTTATCATTATGTATCAGTTCGGACTGGAGAGGAAGCTTTGCGTCAGATCATTTCGCAATTTCCAGATTTATTATTATTGGATTTGGGTTTGCCAGATATGGATGGTAAAGACATTATTGACAAGATTCGTAGCTTTTCACAGCTACCTGTTATTGTTGTTAGTGCACGTGGAGAAGAAAGTGACAAGATTGATGCACTTGATGCTGGGGCAGATGATTATTTGACGAAACCCTTTAGCATTGATGAGCTTTTCGCTCGGTTAAGAGTTAGTCTTAGGAGGTCAAAGCAGATTAATCAACAAAGTGACGGTAATTCTGAAAAATCATCTTTTACTAATGGCTGGCTACATGTTGATTTTTTATCTAATCGTGTATTTGTTAATAACCAAGAAATTCACTTAACCCCGATTGAGTATAAGTTGCTTTGTCTTCTATCAGAGAATGTTGATAGAGTGTTGACTTATCGTTTTATTGTCAAGGAAATTTGGGGATATTATGAGGAAGATTTTTCTGCTTTGAGAGTTTTTGTTAATACATTGCGAAAAAAAATCGAATTAGGATTGGGTTACTCTAAAATGGTTCAAACTCATATTGGTATCGGTTATCGTATGATTAAGATTGAAAATTATGATGACAAATAATCCAAAAAGAATTTTATTCACCTGATTTGTAATTTCTTGGCAGCTATTTGAAACAAGTCTTAGGATAGGTTGTCTTAGGTTATTTTAGGAGACAATCTTTATATAATCTTTATTTTATATCCGTAATCTTTATATCATTTTTATACTTTTCGTGGTAGAATGATTATATTCTTGAAGGAGGATACAATGCTAGTAGATTTCATAATGTTTCTAGTTTTATTTTTTATTTTTTTGTTAATGATTGGTTTTATTGTTTGGTGTGATAAGCACCTTAAAGGTGATTAGAGGGAGAGTGTACTATGATAGTATTAGGAATAATTTTTGGTTTATTAATCTGTTATTTATTTTATGCTCTGTTACACCCGGAGAGATTTTAGGAGGAATGTGAGATGTTACAAATCATATTTGTCTTAGTACTGGCTTGTATTATTATATTACCAACTGGAAAGTATCTTTACCATATAGCTAGCCAGCAAAAAACTTTTGCAGATCCCATTATGGATCCTATTGATAGGTGGATTTATAAGTTGCTTGATGTGGACAAAAAAGGAATGACTTGGAAGGAGTATGCTGTAGCCCTTATTTTAACTAATGCTGTTATGGCTCTAGTGGCTTATGTAATCCTAAGAACACAGGCCTTTTTCTTTTTGAACCCCACCCGTGTTGGTTCATTAGAATCAAGCCTGAGTTTCAATACAGTCATATCTTTTATCACCAATTCTAATTTACAAAATTATGCTGGTGAGAGGGATTTGTCTTTTTTTAGTCAGATGGTTGTCATTACTTTTATGATGTTTACCTCAGCTGCTTCAGGCTATGCTGCTGCTATGGCTTTTATCAGAGGTGTATCAGGCAAGTATCAAGACATGGGGAATTTCTATGTTGACTTTGTTCGGGTGATTACTCGAGTGTTGCTTCCTTTTTCAATAATAGGCTCTTTGTTACTTATTTCACAGGGGGTTCCCCAAACACTATCAAAAGAGTTATATGCGACTACTTTGGAGGGCAGTTTACAAGGTCTTATAATGGGACCGGTCGCTTCTCTTGAAATTATTAAACACTTGGGAACCAACGGTGGTGGTTTTTTTGCAGCAAATTCAGCAACTCCCTTTGAAAACCCTAATGTAATCACAAATATTATTGAAATGCTATCTATGATGTTGTTACCAGGTTCTATGGTAGTTGTTTTTGGTCATATGGTTTCATCTAGGAAAAAGGAAGATCATCCCTTTGAATCTGTACAGAAAGTTTCTTATAAGTCCACTAAATCTACGTTTATTAAACTAGGAGGACAGGCAAGACCGCTTCTGATTGTTATGCTATTCTTATTTTTTGTTGGTTTATCCATTATTGTTTGGTCAGAAAGTAGAGGAAATCCTGTCTTGCATCAATTGGGTTTGAATCAATCAATGGGAAGTATGGAAGGTAAAGAAGTTAGGTTCGGTATTCCAATGTCTGGTCTATTTACAGAAATAACAACGGCTTTTACAACGGGTTCCGTGAATAATATGCACGATACTTTGACTCCTCTAAGTGGTGGAGTAGCTATGATTAACATGATGCTCAATGTTATATTTGGCGGTAAAGGTGTAGGAATAATGAATATGATGCTGTACGTTCTTCTTACTGTTTTTATTTGTGGATTAATGATTGGGCGTGCACCTGTTTATTTAGGAAAAAAAATTGAAGGTAAAGAAATGACTTTAATTGCTTTAGCCATCATGGTTCACCCTATGATTATTCTAGGTTTTTCAGCAGTAGCTGTCTCATTGCCAGCAGGATTTAACAGTGTTACCAATCCAGGATTTCATTCTTTATCACAAGTGATTTATCAATTTACCTCAGCTTCTGCTAACAACGGATCGGGATTTGAAGGACTAAAAGACAATACTTTATTCTGGAATATATCTACAGGATTAGCTATGTTTTTTGGACGCTATGTGACTTTGATTCTTCAGCTATCGATTGCTGGTTCGTTAATGACTAAGCAACATGTGAATGATTCCCTAGGTTCTTTAAAAACAGATACGGGGACTTTTGCCATTATTTTAGGTGTGATAGTGTTGATTATATCAGCCTTAACTTTCTTACCAGTCCTTGTACTAGGACCTTTAGCTGAATTTCTAACTCAATGAGGTTTATTATGATTTCAAAGAAAACTTACTTTCTGACACAAAAGATACTACTCAGTTCCCTTAAAGGAGCGGTCGTAAAACTTCGCCCTAGTTACATGATTAAAAATCCAGTAATGTTTGTAGTTGAAGTTGGTTTTGTTCTGACCTTCTTTTTAACAATTATCCCCGTTGATGCTCAACAAGATAGCCAAAGTAGTCAATTGTATAATGGCATAGTAGCAGTGATCTTATTTTTAACTTTATTATTTTCTAATTTTGCTGAATCCATTGCGGAAGGAAGAGGAAAAGCACAGGCTGAAAGTTTAAAAAAGACGCAAGAAAATATGACAGCTAGACGACTCTATTTTGACAATGATGGTCAGACCCTTCTTGAAGAAACTATTGAGGCCACAGCCTTGCAAAAAGGAGATATCGTTCTGGTTAAGGTAGGAGAATTAATTCCTGGTGACGGTGAGGTTATTGAAGGAATTGCTTCTGTAGACGAATCAGCTATTACAGGAGAGTCAGCTCCGGTGATCAAAGAACCTGGTGGTGATTTTGCTTTTGTAACAGGAGGGACAACTCTTGCTAGTGACTGGCTTAAGTTGAAAATGACCTCACGTGCTGGAGAGTCTTTCTTGGACAAAATGATTTCCTTGGTAGAGGGTGCTTCTCGGCAAAAAACCCCTAATGAAATTGCCTTGAATACTTTGCTAGTTAGCTTAACAATTATATTCTTAATGGTAATTGGAAGTTTGTACCCGATTGCTAGCGCTTTGCACATAAAGATTACAGTTACTACTCTTGTGGCATTGACCGTATGTTTAATTCCAACAACAATTGGAGGTCTGCTGTCAGCAATTGGAATTGCAGGTATGGATCGCGTTACACGGTTTAATGTGATTGCTATGTCAGGAAAAGCAGTGGAGTCTAGTGGTGATGTGGATACTATGATTTTGGACAAAACAGGAACCATTACCTTTGGAAATCGTATGGCTGCTCATTTTGTTCCTGTAGATGGTGTTAGTCAAGAGTCTTTAATAAGAGCAGCTATGCTAAGTTCTCTACAGGATGATACACCGGAAGGAAAATCAATTGTTAAGCTTGCTAAAGAATATGGGGCAAGTATTCCTCCTATTTCTGAAGATATGACCTTTATTGATTTTACTGCTCAAACACGAATGAGTGGGATAGACTTTGTTGATGGGGGAATGATACGTAAGGGTGCCACAGATGCTATAAGTCGCTATATTAAAGGTAAAGGTGGTGTGATTCCGAAAGATTTGAAGTCTATCAGTGAAAGAATTGCTTCAGCTGGGGGAACTCCACTGGCAGTAGTGGAGGGGCAGAATATTTTGGGAGTGATTGCTCTCAAGGATACCATCAAACCAGGTTTAGTTGAGCGTTTTGCTCGCCTACGGGCAATGGGAATTAAAACTATTATGTGTACCGGTGATAATCCTCTTACCGCTGCGACCATAGCTCAAGAAGCAGGCGTTGATAGCTTTATCGCTGAATGCAAGCCAGAAGATAAAATTGAAGCTATTAAAAAAGAACAACGCTTAGGAAAAGTTGTTGCGATGACAGGAGATGGGACTAATGATGCCCCAGCACTAGCTCAGGCAGATGTCGGTATTGCTATGAATTCTGGAACAAGTGCTGCTAAAGAAGCTGCTAATATGGTGGATTTAGATAGCGATCCAACCAAGATTCTGGATATCGTTGAAATTGGAAAGCAATTATTAATGACGCGAGGAGCTTTAACCACTTTTTCAATTGCTAATGATATTGCCAAATACTTTGCCATTATTCCAGCTATTTTTATGCGCAGTATCCCCCAAATGCAATCGTTAAATATTATGTCATTATCAACGTCTTCCAGCGCAATTTTATCGGCTCTGATTTTCAATGCCATTATTATTCCTCTTCTAATTCCGATTGCGATGAAAGGAGTTTCTTATAAGCCTCAAAGGTCAGAAAAAGTTTTGGCTCATAACATGCTGATTTATGGTTTGGGTGGAGTCTTCATCCCGTTTATTGGAATTAAAATCATTGATATGAGTATTACTCCATTATTGTATCTATTGGGTTTATCCTGACAAGATTAGTTTAATATAATATAATATTTAGAGGAATAAGATTGAAACTTATCTACATTGCTTTACGTTTAAAAGAATCAGTGTCTTTTCCTTGGGTTGAACATGAAAGGAATGAATAACAATCATGAGAAAAATATTTATACATATCAGACGTTCTGTCCGACTAAGTCTTTTATTTGGGGCGGTTTGTGGATTATTTTACCCTTTGCTGATTACCGGATTAGGGCAGTTTATTTTTCCTGTTCAAGCCAATGGTAGTCAAATTAAGCAGGATGGGAAGCTTATTGGATCGGCTTTAATTGGGCAAGAATTTTCGTCAGCTGCTTTTCTGCATGGTAGACCATCTGCTATTCAGTATAATACCTACCTTAGCGAAGGAGACCCAAGTGGACAAAGGCGGGATATTACTTCTGGTTCCCAAAATCTGGCTCCTAGTAATCCTGAACTAAAAGTACGTGTTCAAAAGGAACTGTCTCTTCTCATAGAAGAAAACCCAACTATTTCAATCAGAGATATCCCTGCTGATTTGGTAACAACATCGGCTTCGGGATTGGATCCAGAAATCAGTCCAGAAAGTGCTAAACTACAACTCCCCCGTATTTCTAAGACAACAGGTATTAGCTTGCCTAGACTGGAAGAAATCATTGACAAGCATACAGTAACAAAAATTTTTGGATTTCTAGGTGAAGATAGGGTGTCTGTGTTAAAAGTTAACATCGATATTATGAAGGAACTGAACTAACACCGCTGTAAAAGTTATACGGGTATTATTGCAAGTAATTAGTAGTGAGAGGTACGCCTATTACAAAAAAAGGGATAAAAAAGAACTCTTACTTCCTAGACTATATAATCTGATGAGTATCTTACAGATAGAGAAAGGAAGTTGGCATTTATTTATGAACTACTTTTAGCTGGTTTGAGATTTGTGACAAACTCATTTCACTGAAGAATTGTCAATCGAAAGTGATGATGTCCCAAAAAAATGGTGAGATTGAGGGCAATTATTTTGATTTTATTTGATACGAGGAACCCTTGAAGCTGTTTTTTCAGCTAAACCAAGGCTAGTCTTAGCCTTGGCTCTCCAGCCTCACAGCTCCAAGCCTCTTATCAAATGAAATGCTTGTCTTAGACTCCTTGCTTTCTCTCTCCTAAATGTAAGGGATAGAGTGATTTCCTTTAAGGAACAGCTTCCCATTTAGCGAGAAATAGATTATACTTGTAGCTGAGGAGAATGAAGCTCCTCACTAGTAAACTCTTCATAATCCTTTTTATTTTTCTGAAGATATTGTTTGAAAGATGTGAGTTTCCACGGATGGGTTTGTGGAGGGATATACTTGCGTCTTTTTTTTGTTCTGGTTCTGGTTCAAAGTTTTTCGAATAGAGTTCATGAACTAGTAGCTCCTTTGTGTGATAGATTTTGTCAGCGATATTGAGGTAGATGTCACCGTCAACTTCTTTTATAACGAATGCTTTCGTCTTTCTGCTGAAATAGACTTCTTTTCCTTTCTGTTGATAGGCTAGTAGCAGACGATTGCTTTGTCTTTTAGAAAGGTTCAGTTCGACACAGGCTCGATTCTTTGTTTTCTTTCCTTGGTCTATAGCTTTTATCACAAGATATTTTTTCGCTTCATTCATATTCAGTTGGATCCTTTTCATACGACTATTTTATCAAATGGGACATTTTCACGTTCGATTTACTAAAGACATTATTACATTCGAATTACAAAACCTAAAAAATCAAATGTTTTTCCTTGCAAAATTCGGGGGGGGTGGTATAATTGCTGCTAGACTGTATATTCTTCATAGGAGATACAGTGGGGTAAATAGTCGTAAGTTGCTATTTATATATTATTGTCAATCGAAGAGGAAAATGACATGTTCTCTTCAATCATATCTTTAAAGGAGAAAGAGTTATGGATTTTAGAAAGTGTAACAGAGAAAAGGTCTTCCGTTACTCCATTCGTAAGTACCACTTTGGTGCCGCCAGTGTCGCGGTTGCCGCATTGATGTTTTTAGGAGCACGAGCTAGTGTTGTTCAGGCGGATACTACAGTAAATGCTACAGAGGTGTCTCTTGAGAGTTCTGAGCCTAAATCGGATCCAGCTGCGGAGGGAGCTAGTGAAGTTTCGAATGGAAGTGAGCGAAGTGCTGATGAAACAAGTAATTCTGTTCAGCGTACTCCTGTTGGCAGTGATAGGGACGCTTCTCCATCAAGCAATAATGGGGAAAGTTCTGAAGGGTCAGATAGAAGCAACAGTAGTGCCGTTAGCGGAAGTGATAGAAGTGCTGAAGAGACAAGTAACTCTGGTCAGCATGCTCCCGTTAGAAGAGCTAGGAGTGTCGGGGAGAATCCAGATACAGTAAACAGAGGGAGCCAGAGTAGCCCTGTTGGAAGTGATAGGACCATAGATCAAGATCGGGGATACCGGGGTTCAGCGTTGCATGATAAAGGATATGTCTATGGTGTTGATCAAGATCCTGTGCCGGATGAAAAGTATGATGATAAGGAATATCTTGTACAAAGATGGCCTTATGCTAAAAAAAGATGGTTGAATGCCAATCTTAAAACTGAAAAATTTATTACTTATACAGATCCGGTACTTGGTGATACGACGGTAAAACGTAAAGTTGCTGAAGCAGGGAAAACAGGTGGAAAGCGCGATAATGTATTTAGAGACGAAATTACGGATGACTTGGGTACCTTAGATATTTTTAATAAACATCCTACTGCACAGCGTATGGCATTGACAATGGATGGGTACGGTGAAAATTTTAATTTAACAGTAATTGGAAATGATAACACAGAGCTTCTTAAACTCAAAATTCCCAAAGAACATTTGTTTATTAGGCAAAGTGAGTGGAATGCTAAGGATGCAGAAAGAAGAAAATTCGAAGAAGAAAACGGTACAACTAAGCAAAATGCCAAGGACGCTCTCGAACAGGAAGCAACCACGAAGATTGCAGCTATTGATAGAGATGGTAGCTTGACGAAAGAAGAGAAAGATGCAGCAAAAGAAGCTGTAAACGACGCTCTTCAAAAAGCTAAGGACAGGGTAGATAGCGCAAACACTGCAGACGACGTAGAAAGAGAAAAAACTACAGGTAACAGCACTATCCGTGATGTTCCGCAAAACGGTACAACTAAGTCTGCCTTGAATGCCGAGCTTGGTAAAGAATCTGGCACGAAAGAATCTGACAAGTACACGAATGCAGACCAAGCTAAGCGTACTGCCTACGACGAAGCTCTTAAAGCGGCGAAAGCTGTAGCAGCTAAAGAAGGTGCAAGTCAAGCAGAAGTTGAGAAAGCTAAGAATGACTTAGTGGCGGCAGCGGCAGCCTTGAATGGACAAGCAACAAGTAAAGATGAGTTGAAAGCTGAAATTGCGAAAGAAGATGCAACAAAAGCTGACGCCAAGTACACGAATGCAGACCAAGCTAAGCGTACTGCCTACGACGAAGCTCTTAAAGCGGCGAAAGCTGTAGCAGCTAAAGAAGGTGCAAGTCAAGCAGAAGTTGAGAAAGCTAAGAATGACTTAGCG